>JBBRJU010000169.1:0-5751 GCA_038218895.1 Burkholderiales bacterium | reverse complement strand
GAGTCCTTGCGGGCGGTCTGGCCGGGGTTCAGCACGTACTGGCCATTGATGTAGCCCACGCGTGCCGCGCCGATGGGTTCGGCAAACGGGATACCGGAAATGGCGAGCGCAGCGCTGGAGCCGATGAGGGCTGCGATGTCGGCCTGCACTTCGGGGTTCAGGCTCAGCACATGGATGACGACCTGCACTTCATTGAAGAAGCCTTCCGGAAACAGCGGGCGGATCGGGCGGTCGATCAGGCGGCTGGTCAGGGTTTCCAGCTCGCTGGGGCGGCCTTCGCGCTTGAAGAAGCTGCCGGGGATGCGACCGGCGGCATAGGTCTTCTCGATGTAGTCGACCGTCAGCGGGAAAAAATCCTGGCCGGCCTTGGCGTCGCTCTTGGCCACCACGGTGGCCAGCACCACGGTGCCTTCGATGTCGACGATGACAGCGCCGCCGGACTGGCGGGCCACTTCGCCGGTTTCCATCACGACCTGGTGCTTGCCCCAGGTGAAGGTCTTGGTGACTTTGTTGAACAGGCTCATGGGTTCATCTCCGGTGGTTTGGCGTCGGGTTCGGGGCGCACTTGCGGTGGCGCCTGCAGGGACCGGGAGCGTCGGGCCTCATTCGCATGTTCGGCGGGATGCCATTCCAGTGGTGTCCACCAGGACACCGTTGGAATGACACAGCACTGCCGGTGACGAAGCGGTGTTCAGCTCCAAAACGAGAAGAGCCTGTGCTGGGGGCTGCCAGACAGGCTCTTCATCGCCTCAGCTGCTTACTTGCGCAGGCCCAGCTTGGCGATCAGCGCGGTGTAGCGCTCGGGGGTGTTGCCCTTCAGGTAGTCCAGCAGCTTGCGCCGGCGCGACACCATGCGCAGCAGGCCGCGGCGGCCGTGGTGGTCCTTCAGGTGGGTCTTGAAGTGCGGCGTCAGGTCGTTGATGCGCGCGGTGAGCAGCGCCACCTGCACTTCCGGGCTGCCGGTGTCGCCGGTGCTGCGGGCGTTGCCGCTGACGATTTCAGCGCGGATGGTCTTGTCGATGGACATGGTGTTTCCTGTGGGGATGGAAGCCGCCATGTCGAGCGGCCCGGATGAACGGTCCGGGGCTGGGGCGGTTTCCTGTTGTGACTTGCGGTCGCGGGTGAAACCAACCTGCGCCGTGCTGTGTTTCTTGCAGCCAGCCAAGCAGCCTGGAAGCGCAAAACCACCAGATTATAGCCCGAGCGCGGCCTTCAGCCGGCCGACCCCCGCCAGCAGGCGCGCCGTGTCCTGTGAGGCAAAGCACCAGCGCAGCCAGCCCTCCCCCTCGGGCCCGAAGGCGGCACCCGGGGCCAGGCCCAGGCCGTGGTCGGCCACCAGGTGCTTGGCGAATGCGAGTGAATCACCGGCCGGCGCACCACCGGAACCCTGCACACGAAACCAGGCATACATGCCGCCTTCGGGCGTGGCCGCCTGCACCCCGGGCAGCGCGGCCAGCGCCGGGCACAGCACATCGCGCCCGGCCTGCAGCCGCGCCACCAGCGGCGGCACGAAGCTGTCGGCCATGGCCAGCGCCTGCAGCCCGCCCCGCTGCACGAACACCGGCGCGCAGCTGCTATTGAATTCGATCAGCTTGCCCACCGCGTCCAGGTGGCCCACCGGCAGCAACAGCCAGCCCAGGCGCCAGCCGGTCATCAGGAAGCTCTTGGAAAAGCTGTGCACCACGATCAGCCGGTCGTCGGGCAGGCTGACATCCGAGAAGCTCGGCGCAGTGCGGCCGCCACCGAACCAGACCCGGTCGTAGACCTCGTCGGCCACGATCCAGGTGCCGGTGCGGCGGCAATGCGCCAGCAGCGCCTGCTGCTCGGCGCGCTGCAGCGTCCAGCCGGTGGGGTTGTTCGGGGCATTGAGCAGCAGCACCCGGGTGGCCGGGGTGACTGCCGCCAGCAGCCGGTCCAGGTCGAGCCGCCAGGCGCCGGTGGCATCGGGCGCCAGGGGCACGC
The DNA here is from genome assembly GCA_038218895.1 of Burkholderiales bacterium. Lineage (GTDB taxonomy): Bacteria > Pseudomonadota > Gammaproteobacteria > Burkholderiales > Burkholderiaceae_C > Pseudaquabacterium. The sequence continues at coordinate 3,789 of JBBRJU010000169.1, read as the reverse complement.
GGGTGACCTTGGCCCCCAGGATCGCCGGCTGCGCCGGCAGGTTGGGCCACACCGGCACCACCACCACCACCTCGTCGCCGGCATCGACCAGCAGCTGCATCGCCGTCATCAGCGCGGTGACGCCCGACGAGGTGACGGCGATGCGGTCAGGCCCCGGGTCACCGTGCAGGCCGGCGGTGTAGCTGCGCAGCGCCTCGCGCAACTCGGCCAGGCCCAGGTTGTGGCTGTAGAAGGTCTCGCCGCGCAGCAGTGCATCTGCCGCCGCCCGGCGCACTTCGGCGGGCGTGACTTCATCACTCTCCCCGAACCAGAAGGCCAGCACATCGGGCCGGCCCAGGCCGGCGTTGGCAACGTCGCGGATCTGGCTGCCAGGCAGCTGGGCGATGGTGGAGCGCATGGTGTACCGGGTTGGGAGTTCAAGGGCCTGGCGGCTTGCGCGCGCGCAGGATGCACGGTGTGCCGATGCTGCAGCTGGCCGCGCGTGGCGCCGCCCAGGCGACCCAGGCCACCCCGCTCACCGTGGTCTGACCGAGCGGCCCGAGCCGACGGGCGCCGGGCTGTCGATCTGGTCGAGCGGCCAGCGCGGCCGCACATCGAAGGCATGGTCCATCGACGCCTGGCCCGCGCCGGACTGCAGCCGCATGGCAGCGGCCAGCGCGATCATCGCGCCGTTGTCGGTGCACAGCGCCAGCTCTGGGTAGTGCACCCGCCAGCCCTGCCGCTGCGCCGCCGCATCCAGCTGGCGGCGCAATTCGGCATTGGCACCCACGCCACCCGATACCACCAGCCGGTTCAGGCCGGTGGTTTTCAGCGCGGCCAGGGATTTTTTCACCAGCACCTCGACAATGGCCGCCTGTGTGCTGGCGGCCAGGTCGGCCAGCTGCGTCGGCGTGGGCGCAGCGCCCAGCTTGCGGTGCTGGGTGAGCACGGCCGTCTTCAGGCCGGCAACTGAAAAATCGAGGTTGGCGCTGTGCAGCAGCGGGCGCGGCAGTGCGTAGGCATCGGCGCGCCCGGCCTGCGCCAGCCGAGCCAGCGCCGGCCCGCCAGGGTAGCCCAGGCCCATCAGCTTGGCACTCTTGTCGAAGGCTTCACCGGCGGCGTCGTCGATGCTCTCGCCGAGCAGTGCGTACCGGCCCACGCCGTCGGCACGCATCAGCTGGGTGTGGCCACCCGAGACCAGCAGCGCCACGAATGGAAACTCAGGTGGGTCGGCCGACAGGAAGGGCGACAACAGGTGCCCCTCCAGGTGGTGCACGCCCAGAACCGGCTTGCCCAGCGCTGCGGCCAGCGCGCAGGCCACGCCCGCGCCCACCAGCAAGGCCCCGGCCAGGCCCGGCCCGCGGGTGAAGGCCACCACATCCACGTCGGCCAGCGTGGCGCCGGCGTCGGCCAGCACCTGGCGGGTGAGCGGCAGCACGCGGCGGATGTGGTCGCGCGAGGCCAGCTCGGGCACCACCCCGCCATAGGCCTGGTGCATGGTGATCTGGCTGTGCAGCGCATGGGCACGCAACTCTGGCGTGCCGACCGGGCGGGTGCGCACCAGGGCCACACCGGTTTCGTCGCACGAGGATTCGAAGCCCAGCACGTTCATGCGGGCGAGTGTACGGGCCGGTTTCCGGGCTTCCGGGCTTCCCGGCCACAATCTGCCGGCATGGGAACCCTCTACCTTGTGCGCCATGGCCAGGCATCGTTCGGCGCCGCCAACTACGACCAGCTCAGCCCCTTGGGCGTGCAGCAGTGCCAGCGTCTGGGTGAATACTTCGCCAGCAAGCGCAGGCGCTTTGCGGGGGTGTTCACCGGCACGCTGCAGCGCCAGATCCAGAGCTACGACGCCTTGGCAAGCGGCCTGGGCCAGCACCAGCCTGCGCTGCAGCTGCCAGGTCTGAACGAATACGACAGCCATGCGGTGATGGCCGCCGTGCACCCGCAGCCGCTGGCCAAGGCCGACACACCCGAGGCCTACCGCCAGCATTTCCGCATCCTGCGGGACGGCCTGGCCGCCTGGATGGCCGGCCGCACGCGGCCGCAGGGCATGCCCAGCTACGGCGAATTTGTGGCCGGCATCCAGGATGCGCTGGCCCGCGTGCGGGCGCAAGCCGACGGTGATGTGCTGATCGTCAGCAGCGGCGGGCCGATCTCCACCGTGGTGGCGCAGGTGCTGGGCGCACCGGCCGAAACCAGCATTGCGCTGAACCTGCGCATCCGCAACAGCGCGGTCAGCGAGTTTGCGGTCAACCCCAAGCAACTGGCGCTGCTGACCTTCAACACCCTGCCCCATCTGGATGCCGATGCGCATGCCAGTTGGGTGACCCACACCTGACCGGCCGGATCAGGCCGGATCAGTCCACGTCGATCCAGATTTCGTTGCGGCGCAGGAACCAGGGCATCATCGGCGGGTCGTAGCGCGACAGCATCGGGGCACCAGTGGCGTTGAGGCCGGCCGTGCGCAGTGCCTCGGTCAACTGCGCCAGGTGCTGGCGGTAGTTGTCGTCGCTCCAGAACCCTGAATACCGCACCACCGCCACCCGCCGCGCCGGCACCTGGCGCAGCCGGATGCGGGCATCGTTGGGCACCGGCGCTGTCTCGGGCGTCACGCCCTTGGGCAGCACGAACTGCACCACGAAGCTGTCGCCCGCTGCAGCCTGGGTGACAGGTGCGGTCATCGCCAGCTGTTGCGGTGTCTGCGGCGCCTGCGTGACGGGCGCCGTCATCGCCAGTTTGCGGGCCCCCTGGTTACCGCCGAAGATGTAGCCCGCCAGGATCGGGAACGCGGTGTTGCCCGCCTTGTCGGCCGGGCCGGGCACCGTCACCTCGGCCACGGTGTAGGCGGCATAGCGGCGCAGTTCGATGGCGCCACTGTCACCCAGCTGGCGCTCCACCTCGTAATCGGGCTCCTCCGTGGCATGGGACACGGCTGGGCTGGCGGCCAGGGCCAGCAAGAACAGGCGGCGTTGCATGGGCGGCAGTCGTTCAGTCATCAAGGGCCCGCATGATGGCAGGGTGGCCGCGGCCCTGTCTGTGCGGTGGCCATCGCTGCCGACGGCCATGGTCTTTCTGGCCACGGGCGGGTGGCCATGGTCGGGTGGTCACGGTCGGGTGGGCCACCGTCAGATGGGTCTGGATGCGGTGGGAATTGATGCAGCGGACACCAATACGATAGATTCAGCCCGCTGGCACCGCACGCTGCGCCAGCGCCCAGCCGATGTGCTCGGCGAGCAACGCATCGGTCTCCGGCAGCGCCTGCTGCAGCGCCTGTGCCAGCGCCACATCGCCGGTCTCGCGCCAGGCATTGCCCAGCGCCACCGCCAGGTTGCGCCGCCAGCGGCTGATGCCGATACGGCGGATGGCGCTGCCTTCGGTGTGGCGCAAAAAGGCGGCTTCGTTCCAGGCCCACAGCTGCAACAGGCTGGCATGGCCCAGGCCGTGGCGCTCGTCAAAGTCGGGCAGCGCGCTGCGCTGGGCATACTTGTTCCAGGGGCAGGCCAATTGGCAATCGTCACACCCATAGATGCGGTTGCCGATGGCGACGCGGAATTGCTCCGGGATCGGCCCGTCCAGTTCGATCGTGAGGTAGCTGATGCAGCGCCGCGCATCCAGCTGGTAAGGCGCCACGATGGCCTGGGTGGGACAGGCGGTGATGCAGGCGGTGCAGGCGCCGCAATGCCCGCGCAGCTCGGGCGTCAGCGGCAAGGCCAGGTCGACGAAGATTTCACCCAGAAAGAACATCGAGCCGGCGTCGCGGTGCAGCACCAGGGTGTGCTTGCCACGCCAGCCGATGCCGCTGCGGCT
>JBBRJU010000168.1:0-5764 GCA_038218895.1 Burkholderiales bacterium | reverse complement strand
GGCCAGCAGCAGCCCGAGCGGCAGCGGGTAGATCGCCAGCATGCGCACACCCATGATGCGGCCGCGAAAGCGCTGGTCTGAACTGCGCAGCAGCAGCATCGACAGCGCCAGCATGCTGGTGCTCTGGGCGGCGCCGGCGGCGGCCAGCAGCACCATCGCCAGCGCGGGCTGCCGGGCCGACACAAAGCCGAAGAGGCACAGGTACCACAGCACACAAGCCACCAGCATGGTGCGGCCCGGGCGCAGCCGGCCGCCCGCCACCCCCATCAGCACCGACCCGGCCAGCGACCCGCCGGCAAAACTGGCGATCAGCCAGCCCAGGCCGCGCTGGTCGAGCTGGAACACATCGCGGGCGATGTAGGGCATCAAGCCACCAGTCAGCGGAAACGCGCTGAGGTTGACCAGCGCTGCCACCGCCATGGCCGCCAGCAGCAGCGGCGTGTGCCAGATGTAGGCCAGGCCTTCGCGCAGCTCATGCCAGGGCGACGGCCGGGGTGGCAGCAGCTGGCCCGGCAAGGGCACACCCCGGTGGCGGCCGCTGTCGGCCCGCAGTGTCAGCAGCGCACCGGTCAGGTGGATCAGCGTGATCGCCGCATAGGCCACCACCATGCCGAACACGGCGACCACGCTGGCCCCGACCAGGGCGCCGGCCACCTTGGCCGAATCCATGCTGGTGCGCGAGATGCCCATCGCCGCCATCAGGTGCTGCGGCGGCACCGTGGCCCCCACCAGCGCGGTGCGCATGCCGATGTCGGACGGGCGGATCATGCCGGCCACGCCGGCCACGCCCAGCACTGCCCAAGGGCTCAAATGGCCGCTGGCCGCCAGCAGCAGGATCACGCCAGACAGCGTGGCATACGCAAAGCGCATGCTGGCCAACACCCGGCGCAGGCCGAGCCGGTCACCCAGCGTGCCCAGCAACGGCGACGCCAGGGTGCCGACAAACTGCAGCGCGCCAAAGGCGGTGAGCATCAGCACCGAGCCGGTCTGGACCAGCACGTACCAGCCCAGGATCAGGGTCTCCATCTCCAGCGCCCAGGCGGTGCATGAATCAGCCGGAAACTGGAAGCGAAAGCCGCGGCTGGCAAACGGCGCCAGAAACGGCCACCGGGCGGCTGCGGGCGGCAAAGGCGGTGCGCTCTCGCTGGCGCTGGCCATGGCAGGTCTCCTGTGGGGTGACAGATGGTCGCCGGCCGCTGCAGCAGCAGCCAGCACCTGAGCGACAGGCAAGCCGGCCGCCGCAGGTGCCGGTGTTGCAGTGCAAGGCACACTGCCGGGTTTTGCTGCCCAGTCCCGCGATGCGCCCCACCCTGGTCTTCTCCCACGCCAACGGCTTTCCGGCCGGCACCTACCGGCAACTGTTCACCATCTGGCGCGCTGCCGGCTGGCGGGTGCTGGCCATCGCGCAGTTCGGCCACGACCCGGCCTATCCGGTCACCAGCAACTGGCCGCACCTGCGTGACGAGCTGATCCACTTCATCGACGCCCAGGCGCCGCAGGGCGCGTACCTGGTGGGACATTCGCTGGGCGGGCTGCTCAGCCTGCTGGCCGCCAGCAAGCGGCCCGATCTGGTGCACGGCCTGGTGATGCTGGATTCGCCGGTGTTCACCGGCTGGCGCTCGCACACCGTGCAGGTGCTCAAGCGCAGCCGGCTGATCCAGCGCCTGGGGCCGGGCAAGGTGTCGGCCACCCGGCGCCACGCCTGGCCCACCCGGCAGGCGGCGTTCGCGCATTTCGCGGCCAAACCCAAGTTCGCGCGCTGGGCGCCCGGCGTGCTGGCCGATTACATCGCTTGCGGCACCCACCGGGAGGCTGGCCAGATGGTGCTGCGCTTCACCCGCGCCGTGGAGACGCGCATCTACAACACCCTGCCGCACCACCTCGGCCGGGTGCTGCAGCGCCACCCGCTGCGCTGCCCGGTGGGCTTCATCGCCGGCACCCGTTCGACCGAGATCCGCCAGGGCGGCCTGGCAGGCGCGCGCCGGTTGGCCGGCGAGCAGCTGCTGTGGCTGGAAGGCAGCCATCTCTACCCGATGGAAAAACCGCAGGAGACTGCGGAGGCTGTGCTGGCGCTGCTGCAGCAGTTGCAGACACTGCAGGCCGCAGCGCCTGGCTGATTGCACCGGGCACCGGGCACCTGGCACTGGGCACCGAGCGGATGGCGGATGGCTATTGGCTGACAGCAGATAGCTGATGCCTGAAACGGTGCGCCCGGGTGCGGGCTCTGCTGTTGTGCCGGCCCCGCACCGCAGGCATCCCCAGCTGTCCTGGTTGGAAGGTCTGAGGTATGGTCGTGGGTTTTGCCCGTCTGCCAGCCCAACCATGCAACCCACGCTCCAAACCCTGCTCGCCACCGGTGCCGAGACGGCGCCGGCCATTTCGGCGCCTTCGCGCAGCCCGCTGTGTTTCGGCGCCTTGCGCAGCCTGATCCACAGCACCCTGGCCACCCTCAACGGCCTGGGCATCGGCCGCAATGACCGGGTGGCCATCGTGCTGGCCAACGGCCCGGAGATGGCCACCTGCTTCATGGCCTGCGCCAGCGGCGTGGCCAGCGCGCCGCTGAACCCGGCCTACCGTGCCGACGAGTTCGAGTTCTACCTGGCCGACCTGAACGCCAAGGCGCTGATCGTCGAGCAGGGCAGCACATCGCCGGCGATTGCAGTGGCGCAGAAGCTGGGGGTGCACCTGATCGACCTGGTGGTGCCCACAGGTGCACCGGCCGGGCTGTTCACGCTGCAGCCCAGGGATGGCAATCACGGCGGCAACAACACCGGCAATCACAACGGCAGCACCGCCGCAGCCCACGGCGGCCATGCCGAGCCCGCCGATGTGTCGATGGTGCTGCACACCTCGGGCACCACCTCGCGGCCCAAGATCGTGCCGCTGTCGCAGGCCAACCTGGCGGCCAGCGCCAGCCACATCAAGGGCACGCTGCAATTCAGCGCCAGCGACTGCGGGCTGAACATCATGCCGCTGTTCCACATCCACGGCCTGATCGCCGGTGTGCTGTCGCCGCTGGCCGCAGGCTCGCAGGTGTTCTGCACCCCGGGCTTCAATGCGCTGAAGTTCTTCGGCTGGATGGACGAGGCCAGGCCCACCTGGTACACCGCCGTGCCCACGATGCACCAGGCGATCGTCGGGCGCGCCAGCAAGAACCTGGATGTGATCGCACGGCACCCGCTGCGCTTCCTGCGCAGTTCGTCCAGCTCGATGCCGCCGCAGGTCATCACCGAACTGGAGGCCGCCTTCAAGGCACCGCTGATCGAAAGCTACGGCATGACCGAGGCTACCCACCAGATGGCCAGCAACCCGCTGCCGCCGGCGGTGCGCAAGCCCGGCACCGTGGGTGTGGCCGCCGGCCCCGAGGTCGCCATCCGCAGCGAAGACGGCCGCCTGCTGGCGCGCGGCGAAACCGGCGAGATCGTGATCCGCGGGCCCAACGTCACCGCCGGCTATGAAAACAACCCCAAGGCCAATGCCGAGGGCTTTGCCGACGGCTGGTTCCGCACCGGCGACCAGGGCGTGATGGACGCCGACGGCTACATCAGCATCACCGGCCGGCTCAAGGAAATCATCAACCGTGGCGGCGAGAAGGTCAGCCCGCGCGAGGTCGACGAGATCCTGATGGACCACGCCGCCGTGGCCCAGGTGGTGTGCTTCGGCATGCCCCACCCCAAGCTGGGGGAGGAAGTGGCTGCCGTGGTGGTGCTGCGCGAAGGCCAGCAGGCCAGCGAGCGTGAGCTGCAGCAGTTCGTGGCCAGCCGCGCAGCCGACTACAAGGTGCCCAAGAAGATCTTGTTCATGGACGAGATCCCCAAGGGCGCCACCGGCAAGCTGCAGCGCATCGGCCTGGCGCAGAAGCTGGGCCTGGGCTGATCTCATTGCGCAATCAGTTCAGCTTTGACTGAAGAGTTTCAAAAGCAAAATTGAATTGACCGGTTTGACCGGTTTTTCTACATTTTGGATACAGCCGCCCCGGGCGGCTTTGTTTTAGCCCGTTGACCTGAGGAAACCCCCTTGACACCGCTGTTCACCCGCCTGGCCTGCTCGGCCGCCGCCGCCATCGGCCTGACCGCCGCGCCCATCGCCGCACTGGCCGCCTGGGAGCCCACCAAGCCGATCGAGTTCGTGGTGCCTGCCGGCACTGGCGGCGGCGCCGACCAGATGGCCCGCTTCATCCAGGGTGTGGTGGCCAAGAACAAGCTGACCAAGCAGCCGATCATCGTGGTCAACAAAAGCGGCGGTGCCGGCGCCGAGGGCTTCCTCGACGTCAAGGGCGACAAGGGCAACCCGCACAAGATCGTCATCACGCTGAGCAACCTGTTCACCACCCCGCTGGCCACCGGCGTGCCCTTCAATTGGCGCGACCTGACGCCGGTGCAGATGCTGGCGCTCGACCAGTTCGTGCTGTGGGTCAATGAGGAATCGCCCCACAAGACCGCCAAGGCCTACCTCGACGCAGTGAAGGCGGGCGCACCCAACACCTTCAAGATGGGCGGCACCGGCAGCAAGCAGGAAGACCAGATCATCACCGTGATGATCGAGAAGGCCGCCGGCAAGAAGATCACCTACATCCCCTACAAGGGCGGTGGCGACGTGGCGGTGCAACTGGTGGGCAACCACATCACCAGCACCGTCAACAACCCGATCGAGGCCGAGAGCCACTGGCGTGCCGGCAAGCTGCGACCGCTGTGCGTGATGGACAAGGCGCCCATGCCCTACAAGTCCAAGCTCACCGCCACCCAGAGCTGGGCCGACATCCCGACGTGCGCATCGGCCGGCCTGCCGGTCGACTACGTCATGCTGCGTGGCATCTTCATGCCGCCCGGCGTCACGCCGGATCAGGTGGCGTATTACACCGACCTGTTCAAGCAGGTGCGGGCCTTGCCCGAGTGGAAAGAGTTCATGGACAAGGGTGCCTTCAACACCACTGCGCTGACCGGCCAGGCCTTTGTCGACTGGCTGGGCCAGAACGAGCAGATGCACCGTGTGCTGATGCGCGACGCCGGTTTTCTGGCCAAGTAGACACCGGACAACCGCAGGCACACCATGTCCGACGAACACCGCGACGACCACCGCGAGGACCACCGCGAGGACCTCTCCACCGCCGTGCGCACCCGGGGCCCCGAGCTTGCGGTGGCGGGCTTCCTGTTCGCCATCGCGCTGCTGGTGATCACCGACAGCCTGCGCGTGGGCATCGGCTGGGCCGATGACGGCCCGCGCGCGGGCTACTTTCCGTTCTATATCGGCCTGCTGCTGGCGGTGTCCAGCGGCTGGATCTTGTTGAGCCAGCTGCGCAGCTGGTCGGCCAGCACGGAAGAGTTCGCCACCCGCAAGCAGATCGGCCTGGTGGTGTCGGTGCTGGTGCCGATCGTGCTGTACGTGGGGCTGATCTTCGCCATCGGCATCTACATCGCGTCGGCAGTGCTGATCGGCTACTTCATGTTCCGGCATGGCAAGTACAGGCCGCTGATCGCGCTGCCGGTGGCCATCGGCGTGCCGCTGTTCTTCTTTGCGGTGTTCGAAAAATGGTTCCTGGTGCCCTTGCCCAAGGGCCCGCTCGAGCATTTGCTCGGGCTGTGACGGAGCCGCACCATGGAAGAACTCGGCAACCTCGCGCACGGCTTCAGCATCGCGCTCACCCTGCCCAACGTGGGCTTCATGTTCATCGGCATCGTCCTGGGCGTGCTGATCGGTGTGCTGCCCGGGCTGGGTGGCGCCAATGGCATCGCCATCCTGCTGCCGCTCACCTTCAGCATGAACC
>JBBRJU010000167.1:0-5777 GCA_038218895.1 Burkholderiales bacterium | reverse complement strand
TGGTGGACCCGCGCCGCATCACGCTGGGCTTTCGCCAGCAGGTGCCGGCAGGCGTGGCAGTGGTCGAGGCCATCAACCCCAGCACCTTGCTCAAGAGCCGCAAGACCGAGACCGAGGCCGCCTTCGTGCGCCAGGCGATGGTGGAAGACGGCGTGGCGATGTGCCGCTTCTACGCCTGGTTCGAAGCCGCCCTCGCGAATCGCGACAAGACTGGCGAGCGCATCAGCGAGCTGACCATCGACGAGAAGCTGTCGGCCGAGCGGGCCAAGATGCCCGGCTTCGTGGGGCTGAGCTTTTCCACCATCGCCGGCTTCAACGCCAACGGCGCACTGCCGCACTACCGCGCCATGCCCGAGAGCTACGCCTGGATCGACGGCGACGGCCTGCTGTTGATCGACAGCGGCGGCCAGTACCTGGGCGGCACCACCGACATCACCCGGGTCTGGCCGGTGGGCCACATCAGCAACGCCCACCGGCGTGATTGCACCCGTGTGCTGCAGGGCATGATGAACCTGGCGCGGGCGCGCTTTCCGCGTGGCACCCTCAGCCCCTTCCTCGACACCCTGGCGCGCGCGCCGCTGTGGGCCGACGGGCTGGACTTCGGCCACGGCACCGGCCATGGCGTGGGTTATTTCCTGAACGTGCATGAAGGCCTGCAGACGATCAGCAAGGCCCAGCCCGAGCCGCACATGGCGATGGAGCCTGGCATGATCACCAGCGACGAGCCAGGCGTCTACCGCCCCGGCCAGTGGGGTGTGCGCATCGAGAACCTGCTGCTGAACGTGCCGGCGGCCACGGCCGAGAACGGCAGCTTCGGCGAGATGCTGGAATTCGAGACGCTGACGCTGTGCCCGATCGACACCCGCTGCATCGACCGCAGCCTGCTGCGGCCCGACGAGATCGCCTGGCTCAACGATTACCACGCCACAGTGCGCGCACGCCTGGCGCCGCGTCTGGACTCTGGGACGGACGCTGCTGCGCTGGCCTGGCTGCTGCGCCGCACCGAGGCGTTCTGATGCTTGCGCCCCTGCCCACGGCCACGGTGGCTGGCGGCTGGGCCATCGGCATTGATCTGGGCGGCACCAAGACCGAGGCGATCGCGCTGGACGCCGCCGGGCACGAGCAGTGGCGTGAACGCATACCCTCCCCCAGCGCCACTGGCTACGACGCGGTACTGGGCGCGATCGCGGGCCTGGTGGGCCGCGGCTGCCAAGCCATCGGCACCACGCCCACGATTGGAATCGGCACACCGGGCAGCCTGACAGCCGCTGGCCTGATGAAAAATTCCAACACCCAGTGCCTCAACGGCCGGCCGCTGCAGCGCGATCTGCAGGCTTTGCTCGGCCAGCCGGTGCAGATGGCCAACGACGCCAACTGCCTGGCGCTGTCAGAAGCCACCGACGGCGCCGGCCAGGGTGCGGATGTGGTGTTCGCCGCCATCCTGGGCACCGGTTGTGGCGCCGGCATTGCAGTGGGCGGCCGGGTGCTGGTTGGCCCCAATCGGCTGGCCGGCGAATGGGGCCACAACCCCATGCCGTGGGCCGCCGCCGATGAACCCCGGCCGGCCTGCTACTGCGGCCAGGCCGGCTGTGTGGAAACCTTGTGCAGCGGCCCCGGCATCGCCGCCGACCACCAGCGCCGGCAGGGCGGTGGGCTGACGGCGCTGCAGATCGCCCGGCAAGCCGCCGCCGGTGATGGCGCCTGCGTCGCCACGCTGCTGCGCTGGCAGCAGCGTCTGGCGCGGGCGCTGGCGGGCGTGATCAACCTGCTTGACCCCGATGTGATCGTGCTGGGCGGTGGTCTGTCACGCATGGCCGACACCTACACCGCCGTGCCGGCGCTGTGGGGCCAGTGGGTGTTTGCCGGCGGCCAGCGGGAGCCGGTGCGCACAAGGCTGCTGCCGGCGCTGCATGGGGATGCTTCGGGTGTGCGCGGCGCTGCCTGGCTGGGCCGGCATGGTGGTTTGCGACAGTGAATGCCCATGGCCGCTAGGCGCTGGCCGCGCCGCTCAGCAGCGGTCGCCATGGCGTGCTGGTGGCGGCCCCGCTGGCGACCACCTGGCGTTCTGCTGCCGCAGTCTGGCCCGGCACTGCCGCTGTCACGCGCCACGCGGCCTGCCGACGCCGGCCTCACCCAGTCCTGTAACCGCACAGCATGCTGACACGGGCCCTGTTTGCCGACGACATCTTTATCTCTACGCGCGCGCCGACGGCATGCGCGATGCCACTGCGCTGGCAGCGCGCCTCAGCACCCTCGGCTACAGCTGCCGGCTGGATGTTTACGACACCGTGCCGTCCACCCAGCTGCCTGCGCTGCTGCGCCGCGACCTGCGGCGCTGCTCGATGCTGGTGCTGGTGGCCACCGAGGCGGCCGCGCAGTCGATCGCGGTCGACCAGGAACTGGAGGCCTTCGGCGCCACCGGCCGCCGCATCTTGGTCGTGGGCCGGCCCGAGGTGATGCGCACGGCGCGCTGGGCAGCGCGCATCGCTGGCCTGCCCGGACAAGACGAGCCCCCGGCTGCCCTGGCAGCCGGCCAGCCGGACCAGGCCATCGTCGACACCATCGGCAATGCAATGACCTACCGGCGTCGCAACCAGCGCATCCGGCTGGTGTTCCAGGCCACCCTGCTGGCGGTGCTGGCCGGCCTCGGGGCGCTGGCCGGGATTGGCCTGCTGGCCGAGCAGGCGGGAGAGCAGCGAGATACAGCGCGATAGCAGGTGTTGGTAGTCGACCGCCAGCTGGGTGAACAGACCAGCAAGCTACAGGACGCCGACAGCGCACTGGCGCTGCAGCAGCGCCGGCTGGGCGAGACCGACGCCGCGTTGCAGGCCGGCGCTGTACAGCTGGCCACGCAGCGCGCGGCGCTGTCCAGCCAGCAGCAGCTGAACACGGCCAGCCGTGCCGCCGGCGTGCTGCTGGCGCGCCGCCTGGCGCGCCTCTTTGACCCGGCGCAGGACGCCGTCCAGGCACTGCAAGCGGCCCATGGCTTCCAACGTGCCGGCGAGCAGGCGCCAGCCGTGGCCGTGCTATTCGAAAACACCGGCCTGTTGCCGCAGTTGGACCATGTGCTGCAGCACCCCGGCGGCTTCCAGGCGTTTGCCTGGACCGCAGGCGAGCAGCTGGCCACGGCCGGCCAGGACGGCCAGCTGCGGCTGTGGGAAGTGGCCAGCGGCCGCCTGCTGGCGACCCGCGCCATGCCGGGGCCGGTGTGGGCGCTGCAGGCCAGCCCCGACCAGCGGCGCCTGCTGGTCTTGTCTCAGGCCCCGGGCACAGATGCGCTGGTGCAGGTGCTGGACCTCAGCAGCCTGCAGACTGCCGGGCCGAAGGCACAGCCAGCTCCCGAGGCGCCTGCACACCAGCTGGCGTGCCCGCAGCCGCGGCGGCCGATGGTCTGGGCCCCGGACGGCCGCAGCGTGGCCCTGGTCTGCGACGGCAAGGTGCTGGTCTGGCCGCTGCCGGCTGGGCAGCAGACGCAGCTGGCTGCCGGTGATGTCAGCCAGCTGCAATTCAGCGCCCAGGGTGACAAGCCGGTGGTGCTGCGCCTGCGTGGCGACGATGAGTACGCGCTGTCGGTCTACCACCTGCCTGGTGGCCAGGCCGAGGTGCGCGACAGCGCCTGTGCTGGGCGCCGCCGTCGGCACAGCTTCGACGCCCAGGGCCGCTTCCATGCCTCGGCCTGCGACAACAGCGTGCCGGCCGAATCCTGCAACGTGCAGCTGTGTGCGCTGGACAGCTGCCGCCTGATCGCCACCCTGCCGACGGCCCAGAACGCAGGCGGTTCGACCCGGGTGGCAACCTGCTGGTCAGCACCGACGGCAGCCAGATCAGCCTCTGGTCGGCCGCCGACGGCCAGAAATTGGCGGGCCGGGCCGACGACCGGCAGCCGCCGGTGCTGGGCGGATTCGGCCCACGCTACCGCAGCGTGGTGCTGCTGCAATCCGGCTGGGCCAGCCTGGTCGATGGCGACAGCGCCAAGACGCTGGCGATGTTCCCGCCGGGCTGGCGCAAGGCGGACCCGGCCGACCTGCTGCAACGGCTGGGCGTGGTCGGTGACGGCAGCCGTGGCGTGGCCGCTGACCCGCGCAGCGGCCAGATCGAAGTGTGGGCGCTGCAGACCCTGCCGCAGCAGTCGCGCCTGGGGACAGTGTCGAGCGCTTCGCCTTCAGCCCAGATGGTCGCCAGCTGCTGACCGGCATGCCGGGGCGCAACGGCAGCATGGCGCTGTGGGACTGGCCAGGCGGCCAACGGCGCGCGGCCTGGTTTGCCGACGCCGAAGAACGCCGGCCGACCTGGGCGCAGGACTGGATGCTGCAGGCGCTGGCATCGCCGGCATGGTCGGCCCAAGCCGGCCGCAGTGCCGCAGCAGCGCCAATCGAAGCCCGCTCGGCCGATGGCCGGCAGCGCGCTGCGGTTGGCGAGTTCGGTGTCCAGGTCTGGGCTGCAGCGACCCGCGCCCACGCGCCCTGTTGCGCAGCGAGCGGCCGCCGCGGGCGCTGGCCTTCAGCCCCGATGGCCAGGCCGTGCTGGGCCTGGTCGGCCAGCAGTTGCAGGTCTTTCCCTGGCAGCTGGCGACACACCGCGCCGCCAGTTGCGCAGCGCTGAGAGCCAACCAGGCGTCGCTGGCCTGGCGCGATCTGGCCGGACCCGGGCAGGGCTGGGGGCTCGACTGTGCCGCTGACTGAGGCCCAGCGCCGAAGGACTCACCCGCCAGCGCGCTGCAAGGGCGCGGCCAGCGCGCTGCGCAGGTTTTCGGCGCTGTCCACCAGGTGGGCGCGGGCCTCGGGGCTCAGGCCCTTGCGGCTGGCGGCTCGCTCCAGCCGCTGGGCCAGATTGGCGCTGCGGCTGCGCAGCAGGGCCCGGGCGTCGCTGCGTGTCATCAGGCCAGGCCGCAGCACCAAGGCTGTCAGGCGATTGACATGTTCACGCTGCAGTTCGCGCCGCGCTTGCGGAATGTCAGTGTTGCCGGCCAGCTCGCTCCACACGTCGGCCTCCAGCTGGCCGTACAAGTCGGACAAGCGCAGCGGCTGCGCCGGCGGGCTCACCTTGGTTTCGGTGTCGAGCACACGCGCGGCCAGCGCGTCGCCCATCAACCGGTTGAGGATGCCGCGCTGCAAATCCAGCACCGTCTGGCCCAGCGGGTATTCGGTGGGCACCGCCAGCGATTCGGCGCGTTCGAAGAAATCGGGCGCCAGCTTGCGCTGCAGCGCCGGGCTGACGACGAATGCGTCGGCGGCCAGCACCCGCTGCGACAGCATCTGCAGCGCGGCGCGCTGGTCGGCTGCCGGCAGCGGTTGCAGCGGGTCACGCCCGGTGTTGGGAAAATCGCGCAGCGTGCGCACGCCGCCCACCTGGCGCAGCAGCACACCGGCCGCGCGGCCGGCGTCACGCACCGCATAGCTGAGGCTGCGGCGCAGGCTGCCGTAGTCCTCGCCGGGTTTCAACGGGCGTGTTTCCTGGCGCTGGATCAGCTCGCGGGCGATGTCGAAGCGGCGGGCGGCAAAGGCCAGCGCATCGTCACCCAGGTCGAACTGCAAGGCGTCGGGGTCGATGCCGAGAAAGTTGTCTTCGTCGGTGGCAAAGGCCAGCGCCGGCTCGCCGCTGCGCGCGGCAATGCGGGCCAGCTCGGCAGCCTCCGATTCGGGGGCGATCGGCGTGTAGGCATAGGCGATGGCCCACAGGTCGTAGGCGCCCAGCGTGGTCTGGAATGGCGTGGCCGCCGGTTCGCCCGGGCGCGGCAGGTTGACCGGGGCGTACTCCATCACGCTGCCGGTGAAGGC
>JBBRJU010000166.1:0-5831 GCA_038218895.1 Burkholderiales bacterium | reverse complement strand
ATCGTCGCGGCCATCGCCTTCGACGATGCGCGCGACACCCTGCTGCGCGCCATCGACGCACGCCACCTGTTCGCCGCCAACATGACGCGCCTGGCCATCCGCCGCGGGCGTTATCAACGCGACTATGTGTATGCCTTCATCAGCACCTTTGCCGCGCCGCTGACGCGTGAGCGGGTGCAGCTGGCGCTGGCGGCCGACCCGGGTGACGACGTGGCGCTGTAGGCGGCTGCTGCCGCAGACCCAGCGGCTCAACATCCGCTGGCCAGGCATGCCCGCGCTGGTACCGGACCCGGGGGCGGCGGGCCGACCTGATCGGCAGGCCGGCGGGGTGGGAGTCAGCCCGCGTCGGCTTTCGAGTTCGCGCGCCGGCGCGCAATCCGGCTGACCACCACCAATCCGGCCAGCGAGATGCCCACCAGCCAGAGCGAGCCGGGCTCGGGCACGAGGTTGGGTGCGCCACCGCGACCGGGGGTGCCACCGCCACCGCCACCGCCACCGGGTTCGTTGCCATCGAAGACGACAACCGCCGCAGCCTGACCAGGAGCCAGCGTCAGCGCCGCAGCGGTCGCCAGCATGCCGGCCAAGGCCGAAATTTTGTGAAACCGGATCGTCATGGGATTGCCTTGAACATGTGGATGAAGGTGGCCGCCAGCACTAGCGGCACAAGGCTGGCATGGGGCGGTTGGTTTGGTGTCAACCTATAACAAACCGCCTCCAGAAAGTACCCGTCCAGGCGACCGGCCGCATCACACGATCGCAGTATCCCGACCCCCAAGCTGCGGGGTGGGATCATCCCTAGGGTCTTCTCAAGTGCACTCCGTACCCGTTGCAAGGCTTGCATCCGCTTGACCGCAGCCATGGCCCCAGCCTCTTTGCGCGTCGCGGTCTGTCTGGGTGTCTTCGCAGGCGGGTCCGCTGAAGAAGCCGTCTCTTGAACAGGGCCCGCAACCGCAGGACGCGCTGGCTTTTGCGGATCAGGTCACGCACACATTCTCTGGTGTTGCCGACCCCATCCAACGCCACAGGTTCAGCCACATCGGAACCCATGGGTGCCGTGTGCCGGGCCGCCACGGCAGGCACCATGACAGCAATCGACTTGCCACCACGCTGCGATGCGCACCACTGTCACCATCGACCCCGATGTGCAGGCTTTGCTGAAGAAAGCCATGCGCGAACGCGACATCTTCTTCAAGCAGGCGTTGAACGACGGCCTGCGCCAAGGGCTGCAAGCCCGCGCTCCGGCCAAGCGCAAACCGTTCCGGAAAATCACCGTCGACATGGAGCGGCCCTTGGTCGATCTGACCAGAGCCACGGCCTTGGCCGGCGGGCTGGAAGACCCGGACCGCTTGGCCAAGCTGGCACTCGGCCGATGAAGCTGCCCGATACCCACCTGATGATCTACGCCGTCAACCTGGCCGCGCCGCAGCACGCGGCCGCTGGGGCGTGGCTGGCAAACGCCTTCGACTGCGGGCAAGGCATGGCGCTGTCGTGGGCGGCGCTGCTCGGATTCATTCGACTGACCACCCGCCCCGGTGTGCTCAGCCGCCGATTGGCGGTCGAAGACGCCTGGATGGCGGAGGATCAGTGGCTCAACACGCCGGGCGCACACACCGTCAACTCCGGGCCGCGCAACGCCGATTTGCTGGGCCAGTTGCAACTCGCTGCGGGCACCGCCGGCAACCTCACCAGCGACGCACACCCGGCCGCGTTGGCGCTGCAACACGGTGCCACCGTCGGCACCTTCGACCGCGCCTTCCGGCGCTTTGCCGGGCTGGGCGCGGATTTGTTGGGCGGTTGACATCGGCCCGGTGGCCCGGGCCTGCTGCGGTGGCCCGAGTGGCCGACCTGTCGCCAGGCGCTCGACAACCAACGGGCGCTCCCGCTGCAGTCGTCGGTCAAGACCGTTGCCACCCAGCTGTGCAGGGCCCGCGCCAAGCTGGCCGCAAGGGCTCGCGTCGATGCCCCGGCCCTGGCACGCAGCGTCACACAAAGCCGCAGCGTCCGACCCAGCGCCGATCGGCGCGATACCCCCCCCCTGTTCGCGGGCCTCTACCAATTTCATGCGATTGGCGGGAAGTGCGGCGCCGTGAAAAATTCAGCTGGTCGGGGGCTGTCGCGGCCGTCTGTCGCGAAGTCGAAACACCGAGGGGGTTGTTGATGAAGCTTTTTCGCGCTGTGCAAACCGTGGCCCTGACCCTGGGGCTGGTTGTCGCGCATCTGGCCAACGCGGCGATCATGCCGAGCACGGCCATCACCTATGTTTCCACCCAGCTGGGCGGCGACGCCGTCGAATACAAGTACACGATCAATACGGCCGGGCTTGAGACGCCGTTCGACCAGTTGACGCTGTACTTCAACAGGGACTTGACCGAGTCGGTGTCGATCTTCGATATGCCCACTGCTTGGGATGCGATCGTGGTTCCGCGCGATCTTGACTTGGAATCGGATGGCTTCTTCGACGTGCTGTTCGCACAAACCTATGACAAGGATGTGCCGCTCATCGATAGGTTCACGCTGCGAGTACAGCTGGTCAGCGGCATGCCCGAGCGCGAACAGTATTTCAATCTGCTGACCAGCGCTACGACCACTGTCGTCGCAGAAGGTTTCACCACCCGCGGCACGCCCGTGCCGGAACCATCGTCTCTGGCCCTGGTCCTTGCGGCATGGCTTGCTGCGATCGGGACAGCACGGGCCGCAGCGAAGAGATCCCGGCGCGAGGTCGCCAGCGCCACGCGCCTCTGCAATGTGGACCAAGCCGGCCACTGCGCCCCAGGAGCAGCAGCATGAGTCGAAACAGAGCGTTTGCGTTTGTACTGGCCCTCGTCATAACACTGTTTCTTCAGGCTTGCGGCGGCGCAGATGCACCAGGCGGGCAGTCGGCTGACCTCGCCAGCGACCGCGCGTTGGCTGCCTTTGTTCTGGATGCACCCAGCGAAGCCCAGGCACAGACCACGCCTGCGGCCCCGGGCGGGACGGCCCGGATACTGTCGGCGCAACCCGCCCCAGCACCTTCGTTCCAGATTCTCTCGCTGCAGGTTTTTTCTGAAGCCCGCATCGGGCGAACGAGCTTCCAGTACCAGTTCCGCGTGGTGGGCAAGAACCTGAACGCCAGTGGCACGCCCGCATGGTCAGCGTCGATCGTCAGCACGGGTGCGGGCACCAAGGCGCTGGTCGGAGCCGTCCGCTTCACCGCCACCGCGCAGGGCGAAGAACGAACCTCGTCCGACATCCTGGTCTTGGAGGTCGATCGAAGCAAGCCATTCAGCGTCAGCCAGATCCAATGGAAATTCAGCACGGATGGCAATGACCCCATCTTGATTGTGCAGACCGGTGAAGCAATCAGCATCAAGCCCATCACGGTGCCGCCGCCTGTTCGCCAAGCGTTGGTTGTCAGTGGATACCGCGGGCTGGAGCCCTACACCAACGTGCCGAAAGGCAAGCCGACCTGCCCTCTCTTCGAAAATGGCAGGCTGGTGCTCGGCTGCAACTTCAAGTTTGCCAAGGCGCGCCAGGTTGCCAACCCGCCCGCCTGCAATGCGCCAAACTTCAATGACCCCCGCAACGGTGGCGAATGCTGGTCCTGCCCCAGCGGGTTCATCCGCAGTCTGAGCCCCGTGGATTCAGGCAATGCCTGCTGGAAGCCTGTCAGCGAAGACGTCCGCCGTGCGACGCGGACTGCGAGCGGATTGAACAGCTGCAGCGCCGGCGGATTCTTCGATCCCCGCAATGGGGGTGAGTGCTGGACTTGCCCTGCCGGCCATTACCGCACCCTGGACCCAGTGGACTACTCCACCGCCTGTGCCCGTGGGGTGTTCGGTCCCTTCAGCTTTGCCTCCAGGCTGAGGAGCGGCTGCGATGCATCGTCGTTCTACGACCCGATTGAAGGCGGCTCTTGCTGGCAGTGCCCGAGCGGGTACCGGCGCACGGCCAACAGCGTGACTGGCGAAGCCGCCTGTGCGCTGACCATCGCACACCAGGAAACCACCGCAACGCTTGTGGATGGGGGCTGCAACCGAACCGCAGTGCCGACGGGTTTTGGCCCGGCGTTCGCAGATCCCCGGGAAGGTGGGCAGTGCTGGACCTGCCCGGTGCAGTACAGCCGCCCATTCACAGCCACGCCCGTGACTGCGGACAACGCCTGCTCCGTGCCGGGCGGCACCAACGGGCTGCTCTGGCGGTTTCCGCAGTTTCCCGATCCGGGTGTGCTGCGCTTTACGGCGGGCATTGCGGGTGATGCCTTCAAGGACGCCAAGCTTGTCGACGCGTTCCTCGACCAGCGTGCCGGCGGCGACCCCGTGCTCAAGGCGGAGCTTTGGGAGAAGATGGCCACCAAGCCGAGTGAAAGCGCCGAGTTCAAGGCCATTGTTTTTGCGGGTCTGCTGAACGTTGCGAAGAGTTCGAATCGCAGCTTGGAAGCCAGTGGCTCGATCGCGGCGTTCGAGAACTACATCCGCAACCGGCGCATTTTTGTGGCCGATCAGGCGGCAACGATGTATGACTACTGGGGCGGGATCAACGCGCAGAACCAGTTCAATGCAGCGCGCACGGCCCTGGGTTTCGGAGCCTTCTTCAACGGCATCAGCGCCGGCTTGCTGGGCGGCTCGCCGCCAGGAGACTTTGTTGCCACGGCCACCGGTGCCACGGGGCCAGACGCGCGCGGCGACGAATTCCTCGCTGCATTCCTTGACCTGGGGCGGCTCAGCCAAAGTGGCAGCCTGCAGCCCGACCCATCCGCTGTGGGCAGCAGCTTCAATCCTGCGTTGGTCATCACCACCTGGGACGCCATCCTGTTCGCGTTCGGCTACAAGGACCTGGCGCAGCTTGTCCAGGCCATCAATGCGGGCAAGGCGGCGACCGACATCTTTGCAACCTCTGCCGCAGGTGGTTCGCTGCTGGCCTTGCAGCTGTTGCGCAATGCGGTCGAGGTGGTGTTTGCCTCACTCACGGTGTTTGTGGATGTGCCGAATGCCGAGTTGGCAATTGGCGACAACCGGACCAAGGCTGCCGCCGAGGTGAGCCTGACCCAGATCCTCAACAGCACATCGGATGACGCGTCGAAGCAACTGGCGATGCTGACCAGTTTCTGGGCGACAGGGACCTCGCCCTTTGTCGCGACGGACAAGGCTGGCGACGGCAGGCTGGTGGACGCTGACATTTGCAATGCGGCACGGCCCGATACCTACAACCCGGCGAATTGCACCCAACTGGGCGAGGTGGCTGCGACCGTGCGGGCCGCACGGAGTCGCGCCGCATTGGCGCCGTGAACCCCGGGCCGCAGCGCAAGATGGTTTTCAACCTCAACCTCAACCTCAACCGATCTGCCCGCTGCCCCGCGCCCGGTTCACTGCCTGCATCCGGTTGCTGGCGTCCAGCTTGGCGTGGCAGTTGCGCAAGTGGGTGTTGACGGTGTGCAGCGACAGGCCCAGCCGGTTGGCCACCTCGGGCCCGCTGTGGCCGTTGGCCACCAGGGTGAGGATTTCGGCCTCGCGGCTGCTGAGCGGCCGGGTTGCCGCAGCGGTGGCGGGTGCGGCCGCCGGCAGCGCAAACTGCCGCAGCAAGTAGCGCGCCACCAGTGGCGACAAGGGCGCCGCACCGGCCAGCACGTCGCGGATGGCCTGTGCCAGCTCAGCGGCGGTCGCGTCTTTCAGCAGGTAGCCATGCGCGCCGGCCTGCAGCGCCCGCACCACATGGGCCTCGTCGCTGAAGACGCTGATCACCAGTGCCTTGGCCCCGGGCGCCCGGGCGCGCAACGCGCAGATCAGCGTGGTTCCCTCGCCGTCGGGCAGGCCCAGGTCGACCAGCAGCACGTCGGGCGGCGGGTCGGCCGCGAT
>JBBRJU010000165.1:0-5845 GCA_038218895.1 Burkholderiales bacterium | reverse complement strand
CCACCACGCCCAGCGGGTGGAGTGCGGCCAGCATCGCGATCACCACGCCGCTGCTGCCGTAGCCGGGTGACATGTCCAGCGTCACATAGCCGGCACGGCCGGCCACCTCGATGGCGCCGGCCAGCCCGGCCAGCGCGCCCGACAGCAGCGCCACCTTCACCACCACCCAGCCCACCGTCATGCCGGCAAACCCGGCGGCGCGGGCATTGGCCCCCACCGCGCGGATCTGGAAGCCCGTCGTCGTGTAGCGCAGCAGCGCCCACAGGGCCAGCGCCAGCACCAGGGCCCATAGCAGGCCTGTGTGCACGCGGCTGCGCTCGATCAGCTTGCCCAGCTGCAGCGCGTCCTGGAGGGCCACGCTCTGCGGCCAGCCCATCGCGCTGCTGTCCTTCATCGGCCCGTCGAGCAGGGCCGACACGCCCAGCAGCACGATGAAATTCAGCAGCAGCGTGGTGACCACCTCGTCCACGCCCAGCCGGCTCTTCAGCAGCGCCGGGCCCAGCAGCAGCAGCGCGCCGGCCAGCGCAGCGGCGGCCATCATCAGCGGAAACAGCAGCCAGGCCGGCTGGTTGAAGCCGGTGCCGCCGTGCAGGCCGCCCACCGCCACTGCGGCCATGGCGCCGGCATACAGCTGGCCCTCGCCGCCGATGTTGTAGAGCCGGGCCTTGAAGGCCACTGCCGCGGCCAGGCCCGTCAGGATCAGCGGCGTGGCGCGGGTCAGCGTCTCGGTCCAGGCAAAGCGTGAACCGAAGCCGCCTTCGAGCAGCAGCGCATAAGCCCGGGCCACGGGCGCGCCAGCCAAGGCCACCAGCAGCGAGGTGACCAGCAGCGTGGCCAGCACTGCGCCGGCGGGTGCGGCCAGCAGCATCGCGCGCGAGGTCTGGGCGCGGCGCTCAAGCTGCATGGGCACCCTCGTCCGCAGCTGTGCCGGCAGACCCGGCCATCGCCAGGCCGATGGCCGGCAGCGGCCAGTCGGCGGCGGGCCGGGCGGCGCTGAGCCGGCCATGGTGCATCACCGCGATGCGGTCGGCCAGCGCGAAGATCTCGTCCAGGTCTTCGCTGATCAGCAGCAGCGCCGCACCGGCCGCGCAGGCGTCCAGCAGCTGCCGGTGTACATAGGCCACCGCGCCGATGTCCAGGCCCCAGGTGGGCTGGTTGGCGACGATCAGCACCGGCGGGTCGGCATGGTCCGGGTCACCGGCCAGGGCCCGGCCCAGGATCAGCTTCTGCATGTTGCCGCCGCTCAGGCTGCGGGTGATGGTGGCCAGGCCGGCGGCTTCGGTGCCGCGCACGTCGAAGCGCGTGACCAGGCCCTGGGCATGCGCCATCGCTGCGGCCCGCCGCACCACGCCCCAGCGGGCGAAGGCCGGGCTGCTGCTGCGCTCCAGCACGGCGTTCTCCCACAGCGGCAGGTCGCCCACCACGCCCACCGCATGCCGGTCTTCGGGGATGCGGGCCACGCCGGCGTCGACCCAGGCGCGCGGTGTCGCCGGCAGTGCCTGGCCAGCCACCGTCACCGTCCCGGCATCGGCACCGATCAGGCCGTGCAGCAGGTCGGCCAGCGCATGCTGGCCATTGCCGGCCACACCGGCAATGGCCAGCACCTCGCCCGGCTGCAGGGCGAGGTCGACACTGTCGAGCTGCGGCCAGGCGCCATGGCCGCGCACCGTCACGCCGCGCAGCGCACACACCGGCGGTTGCGCCGCGCCGGGCATGGCGCGGTGCGCGCGCGTCACCCGCTGCACATCCCGCCCCACCATGGCCTGCGCCAGCTGCGCCTTGCTGGCACCGGCGGCCGGCATCTGTGCCACCAGCTTGCCGGCGCGCAGCACGGCAATGCGGTGGCTGACG
This sequence comes from Burkholderiales bacterium, assembly GCA_038218895.1. GTDB lineage: Bacteria > Pseudomonadota > Gammaproteobacteria > Burkholderiales > Burkholderiaceae_C > Pseudaquabacterium. The sequence goes on along the minus strand of JBBRJU010000165.1, from coordinate 3,994 downwards.
CGCAGCACTTCATCGAGCTTGTGGCTGATGAAGATGATGGCCAGGCCCTGCGCCACCAGCTGGCCCAGTGTGGCGAACAGCGATTCGCTCTCCTGCGGCGTGAGCACGGCGGTGGGCTCGTCGAGGATCAGGATGCGCGCGCCGACCTTGCGGCCAAACGGCAACAGGGCCTTGAGGATCTCCACCCGCTGGCGCTCGCCCACCGACAGGCTGGCGATGCGGGCGTCTGCATCCACCTGCAGGCCGAAACGCTGTGCCGTCTGTTCCAGCGCAGCGCGTGCGGCAGCGCGGCGCGAGAACGGTTGCCACAGGGCTTCGGTGCCCAGCATCACGTTGTCGAGCACGCTGAGGTTGTCGGCCAGGGTGAAATGCTGGTGCACCATGCCGATGCCCGCCGCCAGCGCTGCGGCCGGGTTGCCCGGCGGCAGCAGCTGGCCATCGACCGTGATGCGGCCGGCATCGGCCAGGTAGTGGCCAAACAGGATCGACACCAGCGTGCTCTTGCCAGCGCCGTTTTCACCCAACAAGGCCAGCACCTCGCCACGGTCCAGGCTGAGCGAAATCGCGTCATTGGCCACCAGGGCGCCGAAGCGCTTGGTGATGACGTCGAGTTGCAACAAAGGCATGCATGCATTCTGTAGCACGGGCCATGCCAAACACGGCCGGCCCGCCGCGCACCGGCCTGCCCCGGGGCTCAGGGCCCGTACAGCACAAAGGGCGCCCAGTAACGCGGCGCGTACCAGCGCGGGTGCTGCAAGAAGGCCTGGCGCTGGGCCGCCAGGGCCTGCACCGGGCTGCTGCCAGCCACGAGCCTGCTGAAGAAGCCCTGCATGAACGCGGCCGTGGCCTCGTCGTCCACCGGCCACAACGTGAGCAAGGTGTTCAGGTTGCCCGCCACCGCCAGCGCAAAGGGCAAGCCCAGCACGCCCTCGCCGGGCAGCAGCTGGCCGGCACCGGTGTCGCAGGCCGACAGCACCACCAGGTCACTGCGCAGGTCGTAGCGTGCCCATTCGGCGGCAGTGACATAACCATCATGGCGCGCTGTCTTGTGCGTCTGCGTGAGCACGATGCTCGACAGCGCGGGTGTGTCGGCCAGGTAGCCGTGCGCGGCGAACAGCAGCCAGCGGTACTGCCGCAGCGCACCGCTGGCATTGAGTGCCGCCAGTTTCGGCTCGCTGGCGTCGGCGCCGGTGAGCACGGTGACCGCCTGCGCGCCGCCCGGCCCTGGTGCCATGGCGCGTGCCGCTGCGGCCACGCCGGCCACCTCGCGCCCTGTGCCCGGCAGGTTGCTCCAGCGCAGTGCCGCCAGGGGCACACCGGCGGCGCCGTTGCGCGCCTTGCCACCGGGGCCGACCGCCGTCCCTGCGGCGCCGGCGGCCACCTGCCAGCCCGGCACGACACCACGCCGCCGCGCCGCCGCCGGCGTGGTCTTGCCGGCCTGGTACTGCGCATTGCCCATCGCCAGCAACAGCTGGCGGCCGGAGATGTCGGCCAGCGCGCTGCGGCGGTCCTGCAGCGCCCGCAGCACCGCCAGGCTCTGCACCCGTGACACTGCATGGCGCTGGGCCACAGGCGGCGTGGCCACCCCAACGCCCGCCGCATCGACTGCCTGCGGCGCCGCCCAGGGCAGCGGCAGGGCTTCCAGCGGCAACAGGGCCAGGGTGTTGTCCGGCGCCACGATCCACTGCGCCCGCCCGGCCAGCTGCTCCTGCAGCGGGGCCAGCAGCACCTGCGCCAGGTACTGGCCGACCTGCCCCGCCACATCGCCGCTGGCGCGCCGGCTGCCTGGTGGTGGTGTGCCATCGGCCAGCAGATAACCGCCGCCGGCGAGCTGCCAGATGGGTGGATGGCGCTGCGCCAGGAGCAGGGCCTTGTAGGCCGCCACCGTCGACGCCAGCCCCGGGTGCAGGCCGCCGTCAACGAACACGGGCCGGCCGTCGGCACCCAGCAACCATGCCTGCAGCTGGCCCTCGGCGTCCAGCAGCCAGCTCAGGTAGACGGCATCCGGTCCCAGCTGCGCGGCCACGGCGGCGGGATCGTCGGTATCGGCCTCGGGGGCGGCCACGGCCTGCGGGAACTGCTTTGCCAGCGCGCGGCGTTCACTGGCCAGTTGCAGTGCCAGGGTGCGGCGCTGGCTGTCCAGTGCAATGTCGGCTTCGGTGATGCCGGACTGGGTGATGCCGGACTGGATGATGCCGGGCTGCCCCGAATCGAGCTGCAGCCCGGACCGTGCGGCCAGGCGCTGCTCCAGGTCTCCCGCCTGGGTGGCCAGCGCGTCCAGCCGGCGCCGTGCCTCGGGCGGCAGCGCGGCGCGGCGTTCGGCGGCCACCTCGGCCATGGTCTCCACCAGCGTGCGGGCCTTGCTGCGCTCGGCGATCGCGAAGCCGGCCGGCCAGTGCGCCGGCCCGGCCTGGCCATGCAGCCGGGCGTAGAGCAACAGATCTTGCGCGAAGTTGGCCAGCAGACTCTGGCGCTCGGCCACGCCCAGGTTGGGCTGCAGGCGCCGCATCTCGATGCCCTGCACTGCGTCGGCGGCCACCGCCAGCGCCTCGGGCGTGCGGCCGGCCTCGTGCAGCGCGGCCACCAGCGTGTACTGGGCATAGAGGGTGTCGACATGGTCCGGCCCGGGTCGCAGCCGCGCCCAGGCCAGGGCCGGCTGCAGCAGCGCGATGGCATCGGCATGGCGCCCCACGGCGGTGTAGGTCTCGCCCAGGTTGAGGGTGGCGGTCAGCGTGGCCGGGTGTTGCGCACCCAGGCGCTGGCGTCGCCGCTGCAGCGCCTGCTCGGCCAGCGGCACCGCCTCGGCCTGGCGGCCGGCACTGACGAGCGAGTTCGACAGGTTGTTCAGCGAGCTTTCGATGTCGGGGTGGTCTTCGGGCAGGCTGCGGCGCCGCGCCTGCAGCGCACGGCGATCAAATTCCACCGCCTCGCCATGGCGGCCCAGGCCGGCCAGGATGGTGGCCATGGAGGTGAGCGCACGCATGGTGATGGGCGCGTCGGGCCCCAGGTGGCGCTCGGCCAGGCGCAGCCCCTCGGTCTGCAGGCGCAGCGCGCGTGCATGCTGGCCCAGATCGAAGTAGGTGGTGCTGAGGTTGACCATGGCGGCCAGCGTCTCGCGGTGCTGGCGGCCACGCCAGGCCAGCAACTGGGCCAGCAGCCGCTCGTCGAGGGGCAACACCCGGTCGAGCTGGCCCAGCGCCTGGTAGCAGCGGCCCAGCTGCATGGCCACCTGCACGGTGTCGGCATGGCGCTCACCGTGCTGGCGGCGTGCGGCTTGCAGCATGGGCTCCAGCAGCGCGATGGCCTCCTGGTGCCGGCCGGCCTGTTGCAGCGCCAGCGCGGCTGGCCGGCCGGCGTTGGGGTGCCGGGCACCACCTGGGCCAGCCGCCGCTGGCGCGCTGCCGCTGCCAGCCCAGGCGGGCAGCGTGGAGGTGGCCAGCAGAACGGCGGCCAAGCGGACGGCGGCCAGGGCGCGCGCCTGCCAGCGGCTCAAGGCAGGGCCTCGGTGTCGGCGCCCAGCACCTGCGGCACCGGCGATTGGCGGCCGGCGCGCTGGTACTGCATGCGCAGCGCGCTGCGCATGCTGGCGGCGTCGCTGGCGCCGCTGGCCAGTGCGCGGCTCACCGCATGGGTGAAGATGCCCTGCACCCGCTGCACCCCTTGCGCGCCTGCCCAGGGCAGGCGCTGCTCTCCGGTCAACTCGTGGGCGCGCGCGGCGAACATCAGCACCCGGCCGTCTCTGCGTGGCGCGCTGCCACGGCTGGCCACAGCCGGCACGGCTCGGGCGGGTACGGCGGCGGCCGGCAGCACGGTCGGCACGCCCAGCGCAGCACCGGCCACGCGGCGGGGCTGCGGCACCGGCGCGGCGCTGCGGCTCAGGCCGGCGGCATGGCAGGTGTCGAACACGGCCGACACGGTGGCGCCCCGGTCGACCAGGGCGTCGATCCAGCGGCCAATCTCGTCGTCGTACAGCGCCTGGGGCAGGCGGGCGGTG
>JBBRJU010000164.1:0-5848 GCA_038218895.1 Burkholderiales bacterium | reverse complement strand
CAGCAGCTCGGGTGCGCCGCAGGCGAATTCGACGATGTCGATGCCACGCGCCACCTCGCCCTGGGCGTCGGTGAACACCTTGCCATGCTCGGCGCTGATCATCGCGGCCAGCGTGTCCTTGTGCTGGTTCAGCAGCGCCAGAAAGTGATTGAGCACCCGGGCGCGGCGGATCGGCGGCAGTTCGCCCCAAGCCGGCTGGGCCGCCACGGCCGCCGCCACGGCGACCGCCACCTCGTCGCTGCTGGCCAGTGCCACCTGGCGGGCCACCTGGCCGGTGGCCGGGTTGTAGACCGCCTGCTGGCGCCCGCTGGTGCCCGGCACGGCGCGCCCGGCGATGAAGTGGCCCACTGCGGTGGTCTGGGTGAAGGCTTCTGGGGCGCCCATGGCGTGTCTCCGGAAAATTGTGGGATCAAGGTGCACAGTCTAGGCAGTGCCGGGCATGCCGACCAGCCGGCTGCCACTGGATTCATTGCCTCTCCGGACAGTTTGTCGTTAGCCGTTAGCCGTTAGCCGTTTGACGTCTGCCGTCTGCCGTCTGCCGCCAACAACAGCGAGGCGCTGCGTGGTACCGCGCCTGCCGGCTTGGGCGTCGCCCTGCTGCCTGAGCGCCGGCGCCTGTGTGCAGGCAGCGTGTGAGGGCAACCGCGTGCCAGGGTGACAATGCCGGCATGAGCACCCCGCCGCCCCGCCGTCCTCCTGCCGGGCGCCCTGGCAGCCGCCCAAGCAGCCCCGCCACCAGCCGCCCCAGCAGCCGCCACAGCAGCCGCGCGCCAGCCCAGCCCGCCGCGACAGCCCTTGCGTCTGCGTCTGTGTTGCCGCTGACGGAGCCCGAGCTGGCGCAGCTGCAGGCGCTGATGGACGGCATCCCCGGCACGCTGGAGCCGCTGGACGTGGTGATGATCGACGGTTACCTCTGCGGCGTGCTGCTGCAGCCGGTGCCGGTGCCGCCCGAGCGCTGGCTGCCGCTGATCCCCGACGTCGACGGCCGCGCCCCGCCCGCGCGCTTCGACCTGGCGACCATGCGCGCGCTGGTGCTGCGCCGCCATGCCGAGCTGGACGCCGCCATCGCCCGCCGCCAGTGGTTCGACCCCTGGATCTACCAGCTCGACGACGAGGCCAGCCTCACCGAGACCGTGCTGCCCTGGGTGGCCGGCTTCGCCACGGCGGTGGACGCCTTCACCGGGCTGATGGACCGGCATGCAGACGCGCTGCTGGAGCCGCTGGCCACGCTGTACCGCCACCTCGACCCCGACGACCTGGAGGACGCCGACGCGCTACTGGCCGAAATCGAGACCCTGGCCCCGCCCGAAACCCTGGCCGAGGCGGTGGAAGACCTGGTGCGCAGCGTGCTGCTGATGGCCGATGTGGCGCGCCCGGTGGCCGGTGCGCTGGCGGCGGCACCCCGGTTGCGCCCGGGCCAGCGGCCAGTGCGCGGCGCGCCCGCCACCCGCAAGCCCCCACCCCGCCGCGGCGGCTGATGCAGGTTTGCATCGGAAAGAACGGCACCCGCGCGCGTTTGAATCGAAACATGTGCGACAAACCGGGTTCGAAAGCGCAGCATCACCGGCTGTGAATACCGAAACCAACCACCCTTCGCCGCCTGACGCCGCCGTTGGCCCGAAGCCAGCGCAGCTGACCGTCTATTACGACGGTGCCTGCCCGGTGTGCAGCCGCGAAATCGACCACTACCGCCAGCTGCCGGGCGCGCAGGCTTGCCAATGGGTGGACGCAGCGCACTGCCCGCCCGATGTCTTGGGTGCCGACTTGCCGCGGGCGCAGGCGCTCGGACGTTTCCATGTGCGCCTGGCCGACGGCCGCCTGCTCGACGGCGCCGCCGGCTTTGCGGCCTTGTGGCAGGCCCTGCCGGGCTGGCGCTGGCTGGGCCGGCTGGTGCAATGGGCGCCTGTGCGCCCGGTGGCCGCGCTGGCCTACGCGCTGTTCTTGCGGTTGCGGCCACTCTGGCGGCGGCCGCCGCAGCCGGCGCGGCCGGTCTGAGGAGCGGGCGGATGGTCGTCACTCCCACACCCGCACCCGCACCGGCTGGTGCCAGCATCCGCGCCGACGAACAGGCCCGCTACAACCGGCTGGCGGCCATCTGGTGGGATCCGCTGGGCCCCATGCGGCCGCTGCATGTGCTCAACCAACTGCGCCAGGGCCGGGTGCAGGCGCTGGCCGAGGCGCACTTCAAGCGCATGCCTGGCGCCGGGCTGGGTGGCCTGCGGGTGCTGGACGTGGGCTGCGGCGCCGGCCTGCTGTGCGAGCCGCTGGCCCGCGTGGGTGCGGCGGTCACCGGCGTCGACGCCGCAGCGCGCAGCATCACGATCGCCCGCGACCATGCCGCCGCTGGCGGCCTGGTGATCGACTACCGCGCCGGCGACCCGGCCCAGACCCTGCAACCGGGCGAGCAGTTCGACGTGCTGCTGCTGTTGGAAGTGGTGGAGCATGTGCAGGACGTACCAGCCTTCGTGCAAGGCGCCGTGGCACACCTGGCGCCGGGCGGACTGGTGGTGGCCTCCACCATCAACCGCACCTGGCGCAGCTTCCTGCTGGCCATCATGGGTGCCGAATGGCTGTTGCGGCTGTTGCCGCGTGGCACACACCGCTGGGCAGACTTCGTGACGCCGGCCGAACTGGGCCAGGCCATGGCGACCGGCGGGCTGTGTCAACAAACCCTCACCGGCCTGCGTTACACACCAGTGTTGCACCGCGCACACTGGTGCCGCAGCACGGCAGTCAACTACCTGGCCAGTTACACGGCAAGACCCGCGACACTCTCAGGTTCAACCCCGATGCGGCCGCCGGAGCGGCAGCGGGGATCCGACAACTCCGGCCCATGAAAGCTTGCAATGACCCAACGCCGCACCTTCATCCTGACACTCGTCCCCGCCACCCTGGCCATCGGCGCCAGCCTGCGCGTCAACGCCCAGGCCGCCAAGATCGAAGAGAGCGACCCGGCCGCCAAGGCGGTGAAGTACGTGCACGACGCCTCCAAGCTCGACGCGGCCAAGAACCCCCCGTACGTCAAGGGCCACCAATGCTCCAACTGCGCGCTGTACGCTGGCAAGGCCACCGACGCCTGGGCGCCCTGCGCCATCGTGGCCAACAAGCAGGTCAACGGCAAGGGCTGGTGCACTGCCTGGAACAAGAAGGCCGCCTGAGCGACCGCAAGGCGCGCTGGCTCTCCAGCGCGGCGCGCCCATGACGCAGGTCGTCTGGTTCAAACGCGACCTGCGCACGCATGACCACCTGCCGCTGGCCCAGGCTGCGGCATCCGGCCCGGTGGTGGCACTGCACATCACCGAGCCATCGTTGCTGGCGTCAGAGCTGTTCGACGCCAGCCACGCCACATTCATCGATCAGAGCCTGGCCGACCTGGCGCGGTCGCTGGCTGCCTGCGGCGCTTGCCTGGTGCGACGTTGGGGCGAAGCCGTGCCGGTGCTCGACGCACTGCACGCCACCACCGGCTTCACCCACCTGTGGAGCCATGAGGAAATCGGCCAGCGCCTGACCTGGGACCGCGACCGTGCGGTGCTGGCCTGGTGCCGGGCCCGCAGCGTGGTGTGGAACGAATTGCCGCAATGCGGCGTATTTCGACCGCTGAAGACCCGCAACGGTTGGGCCGCCCGCTGGGACCGCCGCATGGCAGCGCCGCCCATCGCTGCACCCGCGCGCATCCGAGCCGCTGCCGGTGTGCCGGTCCAGCACCCGCCGCCTGGCCTGCAGCCGCGCCACGGTGCGCCCAAGCCACTGGCCCAGGCCGGTGGCGAGGTGGCTGGCCAGGCCTTGCTGCAGAGTTTTTTGCAGACGCGTGGGGTCGACTACCGGCGCGGCATGTCCAGCCCGCAGGGCGCAGCGCAGCTTTGCTCGCGCCTGAGCGCGCACCTGGCCTGGGGCACGGTGTCGCTGCGCAGCATCAGCCACGCAGCTGACGCCCGTGCCGCCGAATTGCAGCAGTTGTTGGCCGACGGTGCGCCCATCGATGCACGCTGGCCCGGCGCGGTGCGCAGCTTCCAGGGCCGGCTGCGCTGGCATTGCCACTTCATGCAGAAGCTGGAAGACGCGCCGCGCATCGAGTTCACGAACTTCGCCCGGGTGTGCGACGGCCTGCGCCCCGACCGTGGCGACCCCGGCTGGCGCGAAGACTGGTTCCAGGCCTGGTGCGCCGGCCGCACCGGCTACCCGATGGTCGATGCTTGCATGCGTGCGCTGCATGCCAGCGGCTGGATCAACTTCCGCATGCGGGCCATGCTGGTGTCGTTTGCCGCTTACCACCTGTGGTTGCACTGGCGCCAGCCGGCGCTGTTCCTGGCGCGGCAGTTCGTGGATTTCGAGCCCGGCATCCATTTCAGCCAGTGCCAGATGCAATCCGGCACCACCGGCATCAACACCCTGCGCATCTATTCGCCCACCGAGCAGGCCCGGGTGCAAGACCCGGAAGGCCAGTTCATCCGCCACTGGCTGCCCGAGCTGGCGCAGGTGCCGGCCGGCTTTGTGCACGAGCCGTGGCGCATGCCTGACGGCCTGCAGCAGAAGACAGGCTGCCACATCGGCGGCGATGGCACGGGCAGCTACCCCGCGCCGCTGGTCGACCATGCCACGGCCTGGCATGCCGCCCGGGGGCGCTTTGCCGCCGTGCGCAACAGCCCCGCCGCCCGCCAGGAGGCCGATGCGATCCAGCAGCGCCACGGCAGCCGCAAGAGCGGCATGCGCATGACCGGGCAGGCAGCGGGCCGCCGCACCGGCACAGCGGCAACGCCAGCGCCAGCGCCAGCGGCCGGCATACCCGCATCGGCGCAGCTGTCCTTGTTCGACCCGCCAGCCGACGCCGGCTGATCAGCGCTGCGCGTCGCGGGCGCCGTACAGCCGGCGCGCATGGATGCCCAGGCCCTGCGCCACGCTGGCGAAACGGTCGCCACGCATGGCCCTGGCCTGCGGAAAGCGCGCCGCAATGCGCGTGGCCAGCGGCTTCAGCCCGGTGGAGCCGCCGGTGAAGTACAGCGTGTCCACCCGCTCGCGCACCACGCCGGCCTGGGCCAGGGTGACGTCGGCGGCAGCGGCGATGCGCTCGATGTCGGCGTCCAGCGCTGCCAGGGCCTGGTCTTCGTCCAGCGTGGCCTGCAGGCCGGCTTCCAGCGCGTCCAGGTCGATGCAGGTGTGGCCGCCATCGGCCACTGCGATCTTGGCCGCCTCGGCCTGGCCGATCAGCGCATGGCCCAGGCGCTCGGTCACCACCTCCATCAGCCGGCCGTGCTGGCGCAGGTCGGCATAGAAGCTTTTCATGCGCGCCAGCTCGGCCACCCGGCCCGGTGCATACACCGTGTTGATCAGGTGCCAGGTGGCCAGGTCGAAGTACACCCGGCTGGGCACTTCGCGCCCGGTGGGACCCAGCGCGCGATAACCGCAGGCCGGCAGGATGCGGGCCAGTTCGATGTGGCGGTCGAAATCGGTACCGGCGATGTGCACGCCATGGTTGCCCAGGATGTCGCTCTGCCGGTCCAGCCGGGTGCGGCGCTGCGGGCCCACCCGCACCAGGCTGAAATCGGAGGTGCCGCCGCCGATGTCGGCCACCAGCACCACCTGCTCGGTGTCGATGCGGCTCTCGTAGTCGAGCGCCGCAGCGATCGGCTCGTACTGGAAGCTCACCTCGTCGAAGCCCACCGCATGCGCGGCCTCGGCCAGTGCGGCCTGGGCGGCAGCATCGCGTTCGGCGTCGTCGTCGACGAAGAACACCGGCCGGCCCAGCACCACCCGGGTCAGGCCGTGGCCGGCCTCGGCCTCGGCCATCTGCCGCAGGTGGCGCAGGTAGGCGCCCACCATGTCGAGGTAGCGCACCGAGCGGCCGGCGCCT
>JBBRJU010000163.1:0-5852 GCA_038218895.1 Burkholderiales bacterium | reverse complement strand
GGACCGCCGCGTCAGCAGGTGTGCACACCACCATCAGGTGCAGCGGTCTCAGCAACCGGACCTGCACCTTCACCGCAGGCGCAGACGGTCAGGCCGGCGCGGTGTCGTCGATGGCGCGGCAATCGCTCAGCCCGGCTGCCCTGGCTTCAGTGCCTTGCCGAAGAACGCGATGGCCGCCGCGTTGAAGGCTTGTTGAAACGCCACCCTGTCGAAGCCCGGGGCGCTGCTGCAGATGGCGGGGGCGATCTCGGCGAGCGCTTCGCTGCAAGGCGGCATGAAGTCGAAGTGCCCGGCATGGGGCACGACGTGGTAGTCAGGTGTGGTCGGTGTCTGCAGCAGCGCCTTGTGCACCGCTTCAGCGTAGCGCGGGTACGGCAGGATGACGTCGTCTTCGGCGCGCCACAGCTGGACCGGTACCTTGACATCCTTCAATCCGTTCGGTGAGAACGTGAACCCCAATGCCGGCGCCACCACCACGGCAGCCTTGATGCGCCGGTCCTGCAGCTGGTCTGCATCGGGCATGCGGGCAGGCGCCTGGCCTGCCCTGGCCAGCAGCTGGCACGCATAGTCGCCCGGGTGCTGCTGGCAGATCGGGCCGATGGTTGCAAAGTCGGCGATGCCACCGACGCTGACCAAGGCAGTGAAGCCGCCGGCGGAATAGCCGAAGACACCGATGCGCGTTGCATCGATGGTGGACCGGTTCTCCCAGGTCGACAAGGCGTGGTCGATCACGCGGCTGACATGCCGCGCGCGGTCCATGATGAAAACACTGCGGCTCTGGTCTGCATGGTTGTCGCCGGTGTGCGTGACGGCGATGACCACGTAGCCTGCATCGGCCAGCGCCACGGCTGTCGCTGCATGGCCCAGGTACGAACTGCCGGTGCCGTGCGAGACCACCACCAGCGGCAACGCCTGACCATGCACCGCGCCATTCGGTGCCACGGTCATCGTGGTCGTGCCGATGGTCGTTGGTGCCGGTGTGGCAAGGCTCGGGTACCAGATGCCAATCCGCAGCGGCTGGCCATCGGGGTCGGCGGCAATGCCTTGCTGAAACCCTGCCGCATGCGCACAGGCGCTGAGCGCCGCAATGGCCAGGCCGGATGCGGTGCGCAACAACATCGTCTTCGTCGTTTTCATCTTCGTGGGCTTGTGTCGTGACTGAGGCCCCCAGTGTTCTGGCGCCCATGCCTGTGGTCCGGCGTCTTGCGACGAAGCGTTGCATGCAGACGCAGACGCGGCTTCAGAAGGCGCCAGGTGGATCTGCCCGGCGGCAGGGCACCACGAAGCAGCTTTGCAGAAAGGCGCGCAGCTGTGCGGCCTTGACGGGCCTGCGCAGCACCGGCAAGCCTGCGGCTTCAGCGGCGCTGATGGCCGCCGTGCTGCTGTCAACCGTCACCGGCAGCGCTGGCTCAGTGGCCGGCCGTGGCCGCAGCGGCGCTGCGCTGCAGTTCGCCACGCTCGAGCACCAGGGTTTCGGTCGGGATGTCGCGCAACAGGCTGCGGTTGGATTCGGTGATCACCACGCAGAGTTCGGGCCGCACCTGGTGCAGGCGCTGCAACGAGGCCGAATACTGCTGGGCCAGCACTGGCGCCAGGCCCTGGAAGGGCTCGTCGAGCAGCACCAGCCGTTCACCGGCCATCACCGCGCGGCCCAGTGCGGCCATCTTGCCCTGGCCGCCCGACAGCGCTGCGCCAGAGCGGGCCAGCATCGGCTGGAGCTCGGGCACGATGTTCAGCGTCTCGGCCAGGCGCTGGTCGACGGCGGCGCGCGGCATGCCGATCACCTCGCAAGGGAAGCGCAGGTTCTCTTCGACGCTGAAGCTCGGGAACATCACCCGGTCTTCCGGCGCGTAGCCGATGCCCAGCTTGGCACGCAGCCGTGCCGGCACGGCAGCCAGGTCTTGGCCGTCCAGCAGCACGCGGCCGGTGTGGCCTTCACGGAAGCCCATGATCAGCCGCAGCAGGGTGGTCTTGCCTGCCCCGTTGCGGCCGACGATGGCGACGATGCCGCCGCGCGGCATCTGGCAGCTGATGCCGCGCAGCACCGGGATGCCCGCGATGGTGGTGGAGACCTTGTCGAGGCTGAGCATGTCATTCACCGATCACGTTCTTGACCACCAGCGGGTCGCGCAGCACCTCTTCGGGCAGGCCGTCGGCGGCCACCTTGCCGGCAATCCACGCCGCCAACCGGGTGGCGTAGCGCCGCACGATGTCGATGTCGTGCTCGACAAAGATGCTGGTCACCTGGCGCTCGTCCAGCGCTTTCATCAGCACCGCCATCAGGCCGTGCTTCTCGTCGCTGGACACACCGCTGGTGGGCTCGTCCATGATCATCAGCTTGGGCCGCAGCACCAGGGCCATGGCCACGTCGAGCAGCTTGCGCTGCCCTTCCGGCAACGCGCCGGCCAGGTCGTGGGCGCGGTCTTGCAACTGCAGCAGTTCGATGGTGGCGTCCACCTCGTCGGCGTTGACTGCGGCCGCCAGCGGTCGCCACAGGCCGGGCTGGCGCTGCACCGACGACGCGGCGATCAGCATGCATTGCCGCACCGTGTGTTCGCCAAACACCTGCGGCATCTGGAAGGACCGGCCGACACCCAGCCGGGTGATGGCGCGCGGGCTCCGGCCGGTGATCTCGGCGCCGTCGAAGAACACCTGGCCGGCGTCGGCCTTCAGGTAGCCGGTGCAGATGTTGATGAAGGTGGTCTTGCCGGCACCGTTCTGGCCCACCACGGCCAGGCGTTCACCCGGGGCGAGGTCGAAATCGATGGCGTCTGCCGCGACCACGCCGCCAAAGGCCAGCGACAGGCCGCGGGTGCTGAGCAGCGCGCTCGGGGTCGCGGTCATGGGGCAGTATTCATTGGGCAACAGTCATGCAGCATCACCTCTGGGCCGCAGCTTCTTCTCGAACAGGCCAAAGATGCCGGTCGGCGCCACGAACACCATCACGATGAGGATCAATCCCAATGCCATCTGCCAGGCACCGGTGAGCAGGGCCGCCGCATAGAGTTTGACGAACTCGAACACAAAAGCGCCGATGAAGGCACCCAGCGCGTGGCCCGACCCACCCAGGATGGCGATGAACACGATCTCGCCCGAGCGCACCCAATAGCCCATTTCCGGCGTCACCAGGCCCTGCGTCAAGGCGAACACACTGCCGCCCAGACCACAGAGCGTGGCCGACAGCACATAGCCACCCCAGAACACCCGCTTGGCCGAGATGCCCAGGTATTCGAGCCGGGTCTCGTTGGTTTTGATGGCCGCCAGCGCCTCACCGTTGACGCTGGCGAAGTAGCGCATCACCACCCAGCCCACAGCCACGGCCAGCGCCAGTGCCAGCCAGAGCAGCGCGGTCTCGAAGCCCTCGCGTTCGAATTGCATGCCGCCCAGGGTCGGCCGGTCGAAGCGCAAGCCGTCGGTGCCACCGGTGATGCCGCCAAACTTGCCGAGCACCGAGAACAGCACCATCGAGAACGCCAGGTTCAGCATGCCGAAGAAGATGCCGCGGTAGCGCACCATGAACAGGCCGATGATGCTGCCGGCCAGCGCCGCTGCCGCCGTGCCCAAAGCGATCAGCAGCAGCGCGTCCAGATGCCAGGCGCGGCTCGCAAAGGCGACCGCATAACCAGCCAGACAAGCGTACAGCGCATGGCCGAAGGACACCTGGCCGGCACGCACCAGCACGATCACGCCGGCCACTGCCATGCCGTTGGCCAAGGCCAGCAGCACGGGGGTCTTCATCCAGGGGGCGGCGAAGGTGATGGCCAGCACGGCGGCGACCAGCACGGCAACCAGCGCAGGCAGGCGCAGCGACGCCATGCTCAGATCCTCCGCGCCGCAACGGTGCTGAACAGGCCTTCGGGCCGGATCAACAACACCGCGACCATGATCAGGTAGGGCATCAGCACTTCAAGTTCAGGCATCAGGTAGATCGAGAACGAGCGGGCCAGGCCGATCATCAGCGCCGCGATCGCTGCGCCGCCGATCTGCCCCAGTCCGGCGGTGGCCACGACCGCAAAGGACAGCACCATCATGTCGGCGCCGATGCCGGGCGTGAAGGATGTGGTGGGCGACGCCAGCGCACCACCCAATGCGCCCAGCATGCCGCCCAGCGCAATCGTCAGCCAGGTGACGCGGTGGGTGTTCACGCCCATGGCGGTGGCCACTTCACGGTGGTGGGTGACGGCCGTGACCTGGCGACCCAGTGCCGTCTTGCCAAGGAACCAGCGCAGGCCCAGAAAGGCGGCGATCGCCACCGTCGGCAGCACCAGCAACTGATAGCGGGTATAGGTGACACCGGCCACGTCGATGGTGCCGAACTGGCTGACCACGTCGGACACGAACACCGGCTGCACGCCCCAGATCAGGCGCTGCAGGTCTTCCAGCACCATGAAGGCCGCAAAGGTGACCAGCAGTTGCAGGATCGGGTCCTTGTCGAGAATGCGGCGCAGCAAGGCAAATTCAAGCACCGTGCCGAGCAGGCCGCCAATGACGATGGCGGCCACGAACAATGCCGGCAGGCCCAGCCAGGCCGGCAAGGCAAAGTTGGTGATCGCCAGCCCCAGCGTGGCAGCAAAGTAGCCGCCCCAGGCATACAGGCTGCCATGGGCGATGTTGAGGATGCGCATGACGCCGAAGATCAGCGTCAGGCCCAGGGCGACCAGAAACAGCAGCGCCGCATACGACACGCCGTCCATCAGCGCCAGGGCAATCAGGGCAGGTTCCATGGTGTGGCGCTGTGCCGGGTGCGCTGCACGCACCCGGCGGGGTTCATTTGAAGTCGTGCGTCTTGAACTGGTCGGTGCTCAGCACCTTGGCCAGCGCCGGGTTGATCGACTTCACCCAGTTCACCGACTGCTGGCCCACCGGCGTGGTCACCAGTTCGGCCGGCACCAGCACCATCTTGTCGATGACGGCAAACGGGTACTTCGGGTTGCGCTGGGTGATGCCCAGCAGCTGGGCTTCCAGGCCCTGGCCGTCTTCACGCATGCTGATCTCGCGGCCGAAGGCCTTGAACTTCATCGTGCGCATTGATTCGGCCACCTGCTCGGGCGCCGGCCACTTGCCGCCGTTGGCCTTGATCGCCGCCTCGTAACCGGTCTTCAGGCCGACCAGCGCCTGGGCCATGTGGTAGGCGGGGTAGATGGGGTAAGCGCCGGTCCTGGCCTTGAAACGGGCCACGAAGTCCTTGTGCTTCGGGTCGTTCATGGTCTCGGGGTGGGCCCAGTAGTGGTCGCCGCGCGCGCCGGCGATGATGCCTGCGGGCACCGCATCACCCAGCCGCTCGAGCGAGCTTTCCAGCAGCGGCAGCACAAAGGTGGCGCCGGTCTTGAACAAGCCGCGCTGGCTGCCTTGGCGCACGAAGGTGTCGAGGTCGCCGCCCCAGCTGGTGTTCAGCACGATGTCGGGCCGCAGTGCCTGCAGGCGGGAGATTTCAGTGGAGAAGTCTGCGGCGCCCAGCTTCGGGAACATCTCGGCCACCACGCGCACGTCGGGCTTGAAGACCTTCAGCGTGTTGATGAAGATTTCCCAGGAATCGCGGCCCCAGGCGTAATCCTGGTTCACCACCGCCACGGTCTTGAAGTCAGGCCGCACCTTCATCAGGTACAGCACCGTGGCCACCATTTCGGTCGTGGCATTGGCCTGGGTGCGCACCACGTATTTGTAGCGCTTGTTCTCCAGGATCTTCTCGGTGCCGCAGTCCCACATGACGTTCAGGACTTTCAGGTCCTCGGCCACTGGCGCGATGATGTTGCAATTGCCGCTGGAGATGGAGGCGAGCATGGTGCGCACGCCCTGTTCCTGCACCAGGCGGCGGTACTCCGACAACAGCTTGTCGCCGCCGATGCCCTCGT
>JBBRJU010000162.1:0-5900 GCA_038218895.1 Burkholderiales bacterium | reverse complement strand
AGTCGATGGAGTTGAGCCTGCGCTGGGCCAAGCGTTGCCGCACCGAGTTCGACCGGCTGGAAAACCCGAACGTCTTGTTCGGCATCGTGCAAGGCGGCATGTTCGAGCACCTGCGCCAGGAGAGCCTGGAAGCGCTGGTGGCGATGGACTTCCCGGGCTACGCCATCGGCGGCGTCAGCGTGGGCGAGCCCAAAGAGCAGATGCTGCGCATCATGGCGCACACGCCGCACCGGCTGCCGGCACACAAGCCGCGCTACCTGATGGGCGTGGGCACGCCGGAAGACCTGGTCGAAGGCGTGGCCTGTGGTGTGGACATGTTCGACTGCGTGATGCCCACCCGCAACGCCCGCAACGGCCACCTGTTCACCCGCTTCGGCGACCTGCGCATCCGCAATGCCCGCTACAAGACCGACGCCCGGCCGATTGATCAGACCTGCAGCTGCCAGGCCTGCACCGGCCCGGACGGCGCTGGCTCCGGGGGCGCGAGCCGGGCCTACCTGCACCACCTCGACCGCTGTGGCGAGATGCTGGGGCCGATGCTCACCAGCATCCACAATCTGCATTTCTACCTGCAACTGATGCGCGAGATGCGCGATGCGCTGGACGCTGGCCGGTTCGCCGCCTGGCACGCGCAGTTCCACACCGACCGGGGCCGCGGCGTCTAGCCGGCGCCCCACACACCACCGACCCACCACGCGCCGGCCCGCCTGCGGCCCGCGCTCCACACCGGACACCCACCGCCCCATGGCGACAACCCACCGATCCAGGCGCAAGACGCCGGCCCAGCCTGTTGACACCGGCACTGCCGCCCCCGTTGCCGCCCCGGCGCCCGCCGCAGCGTCTGCCGCAACGTCTGCCGAAGCCGCCACGCTGCGCCCGGCCCAGGCTCGCCGGGCTGGCGCCCAGGCTGCAGTGAAGACGGCTGCGAAGACGGCTGCGAAGACGGCCGCAAAAGCGGCTGCGAAGACGGCCGCAAAAGCGGCTGCGAAGGCGGCTGCGAAACCCGCAGCCAAGAAGGCGGCTCGGAAGGCCGCACCAGTTGGCAAGGCGGCGCCGGCTGCGCAGCCGGCACCTGCACCAAAGGCTGCACAGGCTGCGAAGCCGGCACCAGCACCAGCACCAGCACCAAAGGCTGCATCGGCTGCACCGCCAGCCCACGTCAAGAAAGGCACGGCCAAGAGCACTGCGGTCAAGGGCACTGCGGCCAAAAGCGCTGCGGCCAAGAAAGTGGCTGCGAAGAAAGCTGCACCGAACAAGCCCTCTGCCGACAAGCCTGCGGCCAAGAAGCCGGCCGGTCGGCCCGCACCGGCTGCCGCGCAGGCCGACCTGGTCGCCGTGGTCGCGGCGCCGCCCGTCCAGGCTGCGGTGGTGCAGACACCGTCCCCCGCACCCGCACCCGCACCCGCCCCCGCCCCCGCCCCCGCCCCCGCTGCCGCTGCCTCCCCCGCACCCGCACCCGCACCCGTGGCTGAGCCGATCCGGGCCCGCCACAATCGCCGCAAGCCTGCACCGCGCCGCGACCCGCAAGCCGCAGCCACCGCCCAGGCGGTGCTGGCCGTGCTGGCTGCGCCTGCCGATGCGCCGGTTGCAGTGGCGCCTGTGGCTGGCGCCAAGCCAGAGCCGGCACCGGCACGCGTACCGGTAACGGCACTGGCGACCGTACTGGCAACCGCACCGGCCCCGGCACCCGCACCCGCACCCGCACCCGCACCCACCGGCCCGGCCCACAGCCAGCTGGTGTGCACGCCCGGTGACCAGGCGCAGATCGCCTGGCTGCCCGGCCATGCCTGCCCGCCGCCGCTGCGCCAGGCTGCCCAGCGCCGCTGCAATGCGCAGGGCCACTTGCCGCCCGACGACGACGCCGCGTTGCCGCAGCTGCTGCGGCTGGCGCAGGAAGCCGGCCACGACCTGCGGGTCGATGACGCCGTCTGGGCCCTGCTGGCCGCGCACCGCGATGCCCGCCACCGCCTGTCGGCGCTGGAAGCCGCCTACCCCGACGGCCCGGCCAGCCCCGCGCTGCAGCAGCTGCTGCGCGTGCCACTGCCGCTGTTCCAGGCGGAAGGCGCGCTGTTTGCGGTGGTGGCAGGGCGCGCGCTGATCGCCGATGAACGCGGCCTGGGCAAGGGCGTGCAGGCCATCGCGGCGGCCCAGCTGTGGCGCCGCCATTTCGGCGTGCAACGGGTGCTGGTGCTGTGCGCGCCGGCCCAGCGCGCGGCCTGGCAACGCGCCTGGCAGCGCTTTGCCGGCATGCCGGCCGCCGGCCCCGACGTGGCCTTCACGCCAGTGGCCAACCCACAATTGCAGAACACGCAATCGGGCAACACGCAATCGGGCAATACGCAATCGGGCAATACGCAATCGGGCAACACGCAATCGGGCAATACGCAATCGGGCAACAAGCGCGTGGCCGACCCCCAAGCGGCCTATCCCCAAGCGGCCAACCCCCAGTTGCCCACCCACCGAGGGGTCGGTCACCAGATCACCGACACCCAGGTGGTCGACGGCGGCCACCACCAGCGCCAGGCGCAGTGGTCGGCGGCAGCCGGCGTGCGCATCCTGTCCCCCGACGCGCTGCAGAGCGACGCCGCCCATCTGGCGCACTGGTCGCCCGATCTGGTCATCATCGACGAGCCGCAACGGCTGGACCTGCACCCGGCCGATTGGGGCGTGCTGCAGGCCGCGCCGCATGCGCTGGTGCTGTGCGGCGCGCCGCTGGCCGACCTGCCCGAGTTGATGGACACCCTGGTGGCCTGGCTCGACACCGCCCGCCTGGGCCCGCTGGCGGCGTTGCGTGAGCTGCAGGCGGCCAGCGACGGTGCCCGCACGCTGGACGAGGGAGACATCGAGCGCCTCACCGCCGCGCTGTCGCGCCTGATGCTGCAGCGTCTGCGCGCCGACGTGGCTGACCAGCTGCCGCCGGTGGTGCACACCGAGCGTCTGCTGCCGCTGGCACCGGGCCAGCGCCAGGTGCATGACCAGCACGCGGCGGTGCTGCAGCGGCTGCTGGCCGGCTGGCAGGCCAGCGGCTGGTGCAGTGACAGTGACCAGTGGCGCCTGGCCCAGGCCCTGCGCGCGATGCAGCAGGCCTGCCACCGCGCCGACCCGGCCGATGCCGCCAGTGCGCTGGCCGAATCCACCGTGCAGGCCCTGGCCGGTCAGCTGGCCGACTGGGCGGACACCGGCAGCCCGCAGGTGGCTGTGCTGTGCCCGGCCCCTGGCGACGCCGCCCAGCTTGCCCAGCGTCTCGGTCCGGGCCTGGGCCTGCCCAGCGCTGGCGGTCCGGGCGTGGCAGCGCCGGTGCTGCTGCTGTCGCCTGGCGATACGCTGCCCGCCGGTGTGGATGTGGTGCTGCACGTGGGCGTGCCATGGCGGCCGCGCCGCCACGCCGGCGGCCCGCGCGGCGAGGCACCGGCCGGCCAGCAGTGGGTGTACCTGGTGGCGCAGGACAGCATCGAATGCGGCCTGTTCGACACCCTGGCCGGCCGCCTGGATGCGCCGCGCAGCCCGGCCGACGGTGCCGCCCGCGGCTACCTGCAAGGCGACGCGCTGGCGCAGTGGCTGCAGCAGCTGCAGGCTGCCTGGGGCGCAACGCCGGCCAGCCACGCCTGAGCTGCCCGGGCGCCGACACGCGCGCCATGGCTGCCGCTCTGCAGCACGCTGCTGCCCGCTGGCTGCGCCGTGCCGGCGGCGCGCTGCTGGCACTGCTGATCCTGTTCGAGGAATGGGGCTGGGACCCGTTGCAGCGGGCCCTGGCCCGGCTGGGCCGTCTGCCGCTGCTGCGCCAGGCCGAGGTGCTGATCACCCGGCTGCCACCGCCTGCGGCGCTGGTGGTGTTCACAGTGCCGGCGCTGCTGCTGCTGCCGGTCAAGCTGCTGGCATTGGGCCTGATCGCGCGGGGCCAGCACCTGTCGGGCCTGGCAGTGATCGTGGTGGCCAAGCTGGTGGGCACTGCCGTGGTGGCGCGGCTGTTTGCGCTGACCCGTCCGGCGCTGCTGCAGATGCCCTGGTTTGCCCGCGCTTACGGCCGCTGGCTGGCCTGGAAGGGCGCGCTGCTGGCCCAGCTGCGGGCTTCCTGGGCCTGGCGCAGCGCACGGGTGCTGCGCCGTGGGGTCCGCCAGCAGTGGGCACGCTGGCACCGCCGTTGAACGCCCCGGTCACCAGAACTGCCACTGCCGCGAGGCCACCACCCAGATGCCCAGCGCGCCATTGGTCACTGCATGGGCGATCACTGCCGTCCACAGCCGGCCGGTGGCGCGGTACAGCAGCGCATAGGCCAGGCCGGCCACGATGGCTGCCAGCCACAGCGGGTGCGCCAGCATGAAGACGAAGGTCGACAGCAGCACGGCCTTGACGCCCACGCGCCGTGGGTCCACCCCTTCGAACACCGGGCTCTGCACCCAGCGCATTAGGAATGAGCGCCAGAACAGCTCTTCCATCACCGGCACCAGCAGCGCGGCGCCCAGCCAGCGCACCACGATCAGCGGCCACAGCAGCTGGCCGCCGGCGCCCACCGGCACAAAGGCCGCAGTGGGCTCGCCGATCTGCATCCACGGCGCGTCCAGGTGGATCCACAACACGAACACGCCCAGGCCCACACCCACGGCCAGAACATGCTCCCGCAGGTCGGGCCAGTTGGCGCGGGCCAGTTCGCCGTACTCGCGCCACCACAGCAGCAGCATGCCGCCCACCAGCACCAGATTGGCGGCGTACAGCCAGCGGGTGTCGAAGCCCCAGCGCGCGTCGCCGGGGGCGATGCCGCGCAGCGCCAGCAAGGCCATGAAGGCGGCAAACGGCAACAGGCGCAGCCAGGCGGCGCGGGAGAGATTCATCGTGGCGGGTTGGCAAGTGCAAAATTCGAATCAAACTGTATGTTTGATCGTCCCTGCAGCGCCCCCTTGCGCCGAGGGGGGGCGGCCCAGCCTGGCGTGCTTAAACGCACGTTCGGCACGTCCGGCACGTTCGGCACGTCCAGCACGTTCCGCACGGTCGGGCATGGTGGCCGCAGCAACTGCACCAGCCGCCGGCGCAGCCGAACAGGCGACAAGCCTGCAGCTGCCAGCGCCGGGCCGGCCACCAGGCCCACGCGGCGAAAAGGTCCGCGCCGCAACGGCCGCGCTGCGGTCGCCTCCCGCGCCGCATGCACCCGCCGCCTGCGGCTGACAATGCGCATCCCCGCAACCCTTCCCGGACAGTTCCCCATGTCGAATGACAGCCTGCTGGCCAGCCTGGTCGCCAAGGTGGGCGATGCCGCCATCCTGTGGCGACGCCTGCAAGGGCCCGCGCCGGCGCAGGCGGTGGGCACCGCGCCCACCATCCCCGCCGCGCGCCCGCAGGGCAGCCTGCCCACGCTGAAGATGCCCACGGCCCAGGGCTGGGCCGCCGGCCAGCTGCCCAGCGCCGCGCCCGGCTTGCGCGTCAACGCCTTCGCCACCGGGTTGGAGCACCCGCGCTGGCTGCATGTGCTGCCCAACGGCGATGTGACGGTGGCCGAGGCGCTGTTCGAGCCCGGCCCGGTGAAATCGCTGTTCGGCCATGCGATGGTGGCCACGATGCGCCGCGCCGCCGCAGTCGGCCCCAGCCCCAACCGCATCACCCTGCTGCGCGACGCCGATGGCGACGGCGTGGCCGAGCTGCAGACCCCGCTGCTCGAAGGCCTGCGCCAGCCCTTCGGCATGGCGCTGGTGGGCGACCAGTTCTACGTCGGCAACACCGACGGCGTGGTGGCCTTCCCCTACACCACTGGCACCACCCGCATCACCGCGCCAGGCCGCCAGCTGTGTGCCTTCAAGCCCGGCGGCCACTGGACCCGCAGCCTGCTGGCCAGCCCCGACGGCCGCACGCTGTATGCCGGGGTGGGCTCGCTCAGCAACATCGCCGACCTGGGGCTGGATGTGGAGCAG
>JBBRJU010000161.1:0-5910 GCA_038218895.1 Burkholderiales bacterium | reverse complement strand
ACAAGGCCGGGCCCGAGGGCAAGGCGATTGTCGATGCCTTCTTGAAGTGACGGCTGCCCATGCGGCGCGCGCTGAACCACCTGTACGACGGCGCCGCCGCCCTGGGCGCGCTGTGCCTGGTGCTGCTGCTGGTGATGGTGATGCTGGGCATCGCCGGGCGCGCGCTGCATTTCCACCTGCCCGGCACCGATGCCTATGCCGGCTACCTGATGGCCGCCGCAGGCTTTCTGGCGCTGGCGCACACGCTCAAGCGCGGTGAGCACATCCGCGTGACCCTGCTGCTCAGCCACCTGCAGGGCGGCACCCGCCGTGCGCTGGAGCTGTGGGCCCTGGCCGCCGCCAGCAGCCTGGCCGGGCTGCTGACCTATTACAGCGTGCGGCTGGTCTGGCAGAGCCACGCCTTCAACGACATCTCCACCGGCAACGATGCCACCCCGCTGTGGCTGCCGCAGCTGAGCATGGCGGTGGGCACCTCGGTGCTGCTGATCGCGTTTCTGGATGAACTGGTGCTGGAGTGGCGCGGCCTGCGCGCCCGGCCGACCAGCGGCGAGATGCTGCGCAATGAATGACCTGGCCATCACGGCGCTGCTGATCGGCACGCTGCTCGCCATCCTGGCCAGCGGGGTGTGGATCGGCCTCACGCTGTCGGGCGTGGCCTGGATCGGCATGCAGCTGTTTTCCAGCCGCCCGGCCGGTGACGCCATGGCCGTCACCATCTGGGGGTCGAGCAGCAGCTGGACGCTGACCGCGCTGCCGCTGTTCATCTGGATGGGCGAGATCCTGTTCCGCACCCGGCTGTCGAGCGACATGTTCCGCGGCCTGGCGCCCTGGGTGCAGGCCCTGCCCGGGCGGCTGCTGCACACCAACGTGATCGGCTGCACCATCTTTGCCGCCGTCTCCGGCAGCAGTGCCGCCACCTGCGCCACCATCGGCAAGATGACCCTGCCCGAGCTGAAGCGCCGCGGCTACCCCGACGACATCGCCATCGGCTCCCTGGCCGGCGCCGGCACCCTGGGCCTGCTGATCCCGCCGTCGATCATCATGATCGTCTACGGCGTGTCAGCCGATGTGTCGATTGCCAAGCTGTTCATGGCCGGCGTGCTGCCGGGGCTGCTGCTGGGTGGGTTGTTCTCGGGCTACCTGGGCCTGTGGGCGCTGCTGAACCCGGCCCGCGTGCCACCGGCCGACCCGCCGATGACCCTGGTGCAAAAGCTCAGCGAAAGTCGCCACCTGATCCCGGTGGTGCTGCTGATCGCGGCGGTGCTGGGCAGCATCTACACCGGCGTGGCCACCGCCACCGAGGCTGCGGCTGTGGGTGTGGTGGGCGCGCTGGTGCTGTCGGCGGTGCAGGGCTCGCTGAGCTGGGCCACCTTCAAAGAATCGCTGATGGGCGGCACGCGGCTGTATTGCATGATCGCGCTGATCCTGGCGGGCGCCAGCTTTCTGACCTTGGCCATGGGCTACATCGGCCTGCCGCGCCACCTGGCCGAATGGATCGGCAGCCTGGACCTGGCGCCGGTGGGCCTGCTCGCGGCGCTGATGGTGTTCTACATCCTGCTGGGCTGCTTCCTGGACGGCATTAGCATGGTGGTGCTGACCATGGGCGTGATCTTGCCCACGGTACAGAAGGCCGGCATCGACCTGGTGTGGTTCGGCATCTTCGTCGTGCTGGTGGTCGAGATGGCGCAGATCACGCCGCCGGTGGGCTTCAACCTGTTCGTGCTGCAGGGCATGACCGGGCGCGAGATCAGCTGGCTGGCCAAGGTGACGCTGCCGTTCTTCTGCCTGATGCTGCTGGCGGTGGCGCTGATCTGGGTGTTCCCCGGCATCGTCACCACGCTGCCTGGGCGCATGTGACCCTGCGCCGCACCCGGCGCCCACCGGCAAGCACGCAGACAACCGCCAAACACCGGCCACTTCCGGTGATGCCCGCCGGTGCGGCTGCCTAGCATGCAGGCTGCTGACATTCCGCCGTGGCCATGGCGGCGTGGGGCAGCTGACCGCGTGAGGACCCACCATGTCTGACCTGTCTCTACCGCCGCTGTCGCTGGTGCCGCTGGATGCCGGCGGGCCGCCGCCGATCCCGCCCGTGACGCAGCCGGGCCAGCTGCCGCTGCGCCCGGCGAGCAGCAGCGCCCTGCCCTGGCCGGCGCCGCCCAGCATCGGCTATGCAGCGCCGCCGGCCCTGGGCGAGCCCGAACCCTGTGAGCTGGAAGGCCCCAACGGCAAGCTCAATACCGGCAAGCTGCTGACCTTCGACCCCGATGCCGGCCTGGTGCAGGTGCTGATCCCGCCCGGCCGCAATGCGCTGACGCTGCGCTTCACCCAGTTCCGCCGGCTGAGCCTGCTGCGCCCACTGGAACCCATGCCCGACACCAGCCACAGCCACGAGGCCACCACCCCGCTGCTGCCGAAGAACCTGCTGCAGCCCTACCGCCTGCGCTTCAAGGACGGCAGCGAGGCGCAGGTGTCCAGCGTCGGCCTGGTCGACAAGCCGCTGGGCCTGTTCACCTTCAGCCCGATCGACGCCAGCGGCCGGCTGCTGCGCAGCCTGTATCCGCGGCCGATGCTGGTGGCGGTGGAGACCGCGCCAAGCACGGTGTCGCTGAATCTCGACGACCTGCAAGACACCGCCCCGATGGGGCTGGACGAGCTGCCCAATGCACCGGTGGCGCGCGCACCCTCGTTGGGCGACATGCTCATCGGCGCAACCATCACCAACGCCGAGCAGCTGGCCAAGGCCATCGACCAGCAGACGCGCATGCCGATGGTGCGCATCGGCGAGGCGCTGGTGGGCCTGGGCTTCATCACCGAAGCGCAACTGACCGACACGCTGGCGCTGCAGTCGGCCGACCGCCGGCTGCCGCTGGGCGAGTTGCTGGTCAGCCGGCGCATGGTGAGCCGCGCCGACCTGCAGACGGCGCTGTCGCGCAAGATGGGTTACCCCATCGTCGATGTCGATGCCTTTCCGGTCGAAAATGATGCAGCGCTGCGCCTGCCGCTGACCGTGGCGCGCCGCCTCAGCGCGCTGCCGCTGATGATGCGTGCCGGCCGCCTGGTGGTGGCGCTGGAAGACCCGTCGGCCCGCAACGCCATCGACGAGATCGAATTCAGCGCCCAGTGCAAGGTGCTGCCGGTGCTGGCCCGCGCCGGCACGCTGTCGTTCGCCATCGACCGCGTCTACCTGCGCCTGGGCAAGGCCCACATCGAGCCGTCGCCAGACCTGGCTGCGGGGTTCAATTTCGACACCGATGGCGGTGACAACACCAACAAGCTGCTGGCGAACCTGGAGCAGGAGCAGGCCCCGAGCAACCGCGACGACGAGACGCCGATCGAGCAGAGCGACAACTCGCTGGTGCGGCTGATCAACACCATGATCCTGGAGGCCAAGCAGGGCGGCGTGTCCGACATCCACATCGAATGCCAGCCAGGCACGCAGAAGGTGCAGGTGCGCTTTCGCCGCGACGGCGTGCTCAAGCCCTACATCGAGCTGCCGCACACCTACCGCAGCGCGCTGGTGGCGCGCATCAAGATCATGTGCGACCTCGACATCTCCGAGCGCCGCAAGCCGCAGGACGGCAAGATCAACTTCGGCCGCTGGATGCAGGGCCAGAAGCTGGAACTGCGGGTGGCCACCATCCCCACCGCCAACGGCCTGGAAGACGTGGTGATGCGCCTGCTGGCCAGCGCCAGGACCTTGCCCCTGGAAGGCATGGGCATGCAGCCCGACACCCTGAAGAAGCTGAAGGCGGCGATCGAGCGGCCTTACGGCATGGTGCTGTGCGTGGGCCCCACCGGCAGCGGCAAGACCACCACCCTGCATGCCGCGCTGGGCCACATCAACACGCCCGAGCGCAAGATCTGGACCGCCGAAGACCCGGTGGAAATCACCCAGCCCGGCCTGCGCCAGGTGCAGGTGAACCCCAAGATCGACTGGACTTTTGCCAAGGCACTGCGTGCCTTTCTGCGGGCCGACCCCGACGTGGTGATGGTGGGCGAGATCCGCGACGCCGAGACCGCCGGTATGGCGGTCGAAGCCAGCCTCACCGGCCACCTGGTGATGAGCACGCTGCACACCAACAGCGCGCCGGAGACGGTGACCCGGCTGCTGGACATGGGCATGGACCCGTTCAGCTTTGCCGACAGCTTGCTGGCGGTGCTGGCCCAGCGCCTGGTGCGCCGCCTGTGCAAGCACTGCGTGACCACCCGACCGGCCACCGCCGAAGACCTGCAGGGCCTGGTGGACGGCTACCAGTTCTCTTACCCCGACGCCGGCCAGCGCCCCGACGGCGCCACCCTGGTGGCCGACTGGACCCAGCGCTTCGGCATCAACGGCCAGCTGCTGCTCCACCACGCCCCCGGCTGCAGCCACTGCGACAACAGCGGCTACGCCGGCCGGGTGGGCCTGCATGAGCTGCTGGTGGTCAGCCGCGAACTGCGCCACCTGATCCAGACCAACGCGCGTGCCGAGCAACTGCAGCAGGCCGCGATGCACGAGGGCATGCGCACCCTGCGCCAGGACGGCATCCTGAAGGTGCTGGCCGGGTTGACCAGCATCGAGGAAGTGCGGGCGATCAGCAACAACTGAGCACACCAGGCGCAGCCCGCGCAGGGTTCGGGTTGCAACTGTGTCAACGCGGTGCAATCAAGGGCATTCCGCAGATGGGCAGATGCGGGCGCAACGGCTACAAACGCGGGCCGATGACTGCTTCTGCCACCCACCCCGCCAGCCCGCGCCTGCAGATCGACCAGCTGACCAAGCGCTATGGCGCCCGCGCAGCGCTGGACGGCTTGTCATTGCGCCTGCAGCCGGGCTGCTTTGCGGCGCTGCTGGGGCCCAATGGCGCCGGCAAGAGCACCTTGTTCCAGGTGCTGACCGGCCTGTTCGCCGCAGATGCCGGCGACGTGCAAGTAGACGGCCACAGCCTGCGCGGCAGTGCAGTGGCCGCGCTGCGCCACATCGGCGTGGTGTTCCAGGCGATGTCGCTCGACCTGGACTTGAGCGTGGCGCGCAACCTGCGCTTCCATGCCGACCTGCACGGCCTGCGGCGGGCGCTGGCCACGCAGCGCATCAGCGGTGATTGCGCCGCCGCCGGCCTCAGCGCCGACCTGCAGCGCCCGGTGCGCGAGCTGTCGGGCGGCAACCGCCGCAAGGTGGAGCTGGTGCGTGCCCTGCTGCACCGCCCCGGCCTGCTGCTGATGGACGAGCCCACCGTGGGCCTGGACCCGAAGAGCCGGCGCGACCTGCGCCAGCGCCTGCACGACGACGTGCGCCAGCGCGGCAGCAGCGTGCTGTGGGCCACCCACCTGGTTGAAGAAGCCGAATCTGCCGACCGGGTGCTGGTGCTGCACAAGGGCAAACTGCTGGCCGACGGCACGCCCGCCGCCGTGGCCGCCGCGCTGGGCGGTGGCACGCTGGAAGACGCCTTCATCCGGGCCACGGCCTGATCCACCTTGGAGAACCCATGACCCACCACCGCCTGCTGCGCCTGGCCGGCGCCACCGCCGGCTTGCTGGCTGCACTTGGCGTGCAAACTCAGGCCGAGGCCCAGGCCCAGGGCGTGGCCTATGTGTCGAGCGAGAAAGACAACGCCCTGGCCATCGTCGACCTGAAGACCCAGGCCGTCACCGGCACCATCGCCACCTGCCAGCGGCCACGCCACATGCAGACCACACCCGACGGCAAATACCTGCTGGTGGCCTGTGGGGATGCGGGCCAGGCCGACATGATCGACCTGGCGACCCGCAAGAGCGTGCGCAAGCTGGGCCTGGGTGCCGACCCCGAGATCTTCGACATCTCGGCCGACGGCAAGACCCTGTACGTCAGCAATGAAGAAGACGCCGAACTCGGCATCGTCGACATCGCCAGCGGCAAGCGCACCGGCGCGATCAAGGTGGGCGAAGAACCCG
>JBBRJU010000160.1:0-5924 GCA_038218895.1 Burkholderiales bacterium | reverse complement strand
GCCTGAAATGATGGTGCAACACACCCATGGCTGCTCGGTGCCGGCCAGCTCGTCTTGCGGGTCAGCCATGGGTGTGTTGCACCATCATTTCAGGCCCGGCGGGCGAAATCGCGCCACGCGGGCCGCGCCCGACTGCACATGGCCGCGCACGCCGGCGCGCTGCTTGTACCAGCGCGGCATGGCCGCGCGCTTCAGGCGCCAGTGCTTGTTGGGCCGCTTGTACTCAGGCGCGGGTGAGGCCAGCGCACTGCCCAGGCTGTCGAAGCCATCGGTGCCGTGGCCACCCAGGCCGGCCCGCAGGTCATTGGCCTGCTGGCTGAAGGCCTGGTTGGCGCTGGCCATCTCGTTGTGCACCGTCTGCTCGACGTCGCGCGCGGCGGTCTCGAACTGCGACTTCATCTTCTGCAGTTCTTCCAGCTCGATGGTGCGGTTCACCTCGGCCTTGACATCGGCCACATAGCGCCGCGCCTTGCCCATCAGCGTGCCCACGGTGCGGGCCACGCGCGGCAGCTTCTCGGGGCCGATGACGATCAACGCCACGGCGCCGATCAGCGCAATCTTGTCGAAACCGAAGTCGATCATGGAAAAATGGAGTCGGGCCCGCGCTGCGGCCCAGGGCTCATGACTTGGTCTTGGCCTCGACGTCGACGGTGTTGCTGTCGTTCGCCTTGTGGGTAGTGACCTGCTGCGGCGCGGCGGCGGCGGTGGTGGAGGAGGTGGCGTCGGCCGGCGTGCCGCCGTCCCGGACGCCGTCCTTGAAGCCCTTGACTGCCGAGCCCAGGTCGCTGCCCATGTTCTTGAGCTTCTTGGTGCCGAAGATCAGCACCACCACGAGCAGCACGATGAGCCAGTGCCAGATGCTGAAGGATCCCATGTCGAACCTCTGCGGAAAGTTGAAAAGCGAAACGATTGATTCTAGGTGCGCGGGGCCGGTGCGCCGATGACAGGCCCAGCCATCACCCCTTGAGCCAGGGCCGCGGCCCGCCGATCACATGCAGATGCAGATGCATCACTTCCTGGCCGCCGTCGGGGCCGGTGTTGATCACATGCCGGTGGCCGTTGGTGACGCCAAGATCCCGCATCAGCCGGGCCGACAGCGCCATCATCCGGCCCAGCAGACCGGCGTGCGCGTCGGTCACGTCGGCCATGCTGACGATGTGCTGCTTGGGGATGATGAGGATGTGCACCGGTGCCCAGGGATTGATGTCGTGGAAGGCCAGAAGTTCATCGTCTTCATGCACCTTTCGGGCCGGGATCTGGCCGGCGACGATCTTGCAGAAGATGCAGGGGGGGTCAGCAGACATGGGCATGGCGGGGTTGGGTGTGCATCGGGTACACGCTCAGACCGGCATCGGCCGGCGGTCGTTCAGGGCCAGCCAGCCGCGCAGCACGCGGTAGAGGAACCACAGCGAGATCACGCCCCAGGCGATCCAGCCCGGTGCGATCAACAACAGCCACAGCGGCGCGGTGACGGCATAAGCGATGGCGCCGAACAGCACGCTGCGGATGCGCCAGCGGAAGTGGCTTTCCTGCCAGGAGGCCTGGGCGTCGCCGCGCTTGTAAAGATCGAGAAAGAAGGCGACCAGCAGCAACAGCACACTGCCCTGGGCGCCAGGCAGCACCGCGCCGACCGCCACGATGGCGTGCAGCGCATAGCTGATGTGGCCCACGGTGCGCAGGCCGGCCTCGGTTTCGCGGTTCAGCACCACCGTCGCATTGTTGGTGGGGCCATTGCCCGGGTTGTCGTTGCGGTTGTCGACATAGGCCATCAGGTTCCGTCCTTTTCGCGTTGCACCACCTTGCGCAGGGCAAATTCTTCCAGCCCCGACAAACCTTCGCGCCGGGCCAGTTCAGCCAGCACGTCAGCCGGCTTCAGGCCGAAGTGCGCCAGCGCGATCATCGAATGGAACCAGAGGTCGGCCACTTCAAAGACGATCTTCTGGCGGTCACCATCCTTGCCCGCCATGACCATTTCGGTGGCTTCCTCGCCCACCTTCTTCAAGATGGCGTCGGTGCCCTTGGAAAACAAGCGGGCCACATAGCTTTTATCGGGGTCGCCGCCCTGGGCAGGCAGCCGGCTCTCGATCACCCCGGCCAGGTGCGCCATGAAGTCCTGGGCGGACAGGTCGTGCGAGGGGGCGTTTGTCATGTTTTGTAGATGGTGGCCGGATCTTGCAGCACCGGCGCGGCGCTGACCCACTGCCCACCCTGCAGCACCTGGAAGAAGCAGCTGTGGCGGCCGGTGTGGCAGGCAATGCCAGGATCGTGCCCGAGCTGGGTGACGCTGAGCAGCACCACGTCGGCGTCGCAATCCAGCCGGATGCTGTGCACCTGCTGGAAGTGGCCACTTTCTTCGCCCTTGTGCCACAGCCGCTGGCGGCTGCGACTGAAGTACACCGCTTGACCGCGCTCAGCCGTCAGCGCCAGGGCCTCGCGGTTCATCCAGGCGAACATCAGCACGTCACCGCTGCCAGATTCCTGGGTGATGACGGGCACGAGGCCATGGGCGTCCCAGGTGATCGAATCCAGCCATTGCATCGCCAGCAGTGTAGCGAGCCCGCCTGGCGGGGCAACAGATGGCAGGGCTGCGGTGGCGGGGCGCAGATGGTGGGGCGCAGATCGTGGGGCCTCAGAGACTGCGCCTCAGACGGCGCCTCAGACAGCGCTGGCGGTGGGCACCCAGTTGCCATGGAAGCCGGCAGGCACGCGGTGCGGCAGCGTCACCACCGCCTGCGGCGGGCCACTGAAGTGCGCAGCGTCGAGGATCACGAAATCGGTGGTCTGGGTGTCTGCATGCACCACCAGGCCCATCAGCCAGCCTTCGGTCTCGCCCGACGCCGGGTGCTGCGGCTCGAAGACGAACTCACCGGCGTGGGCATGGGCACCAAAATCGTGCACGTCGCGTGCCCCGGTGTGCATGTCATGGCGCAACAGCTGGCTGCCGCCGACGAAGTCACCCGCGCCGTCGCGCTGCAGGGCGGCGCAGTAGGCGTAGCGGTAGGGCTGGCCAAGCAGCCGTTCATCGGTCCGCGGAAATTCTTGCGCGCTGGCGTCGACCACCCGGCGCGTCACCCGGCGCGCAGCCGGGTCGATGGTCCAGCGCTCGAAGCCCGAACCGTCCGCATTCGGGCCGGTCTTGCTGTGTTCGAACATCGTGGCGTGGGCCACCACGTCCAGCGTGATGCGGCCATCGGTGGTCTCGAAGGCATTGCAGGGGTGGAACACATAGCACGGGTCCACATCACACCAGACGATCTGGCTGCCCGGCGCATCCTTCTTCAGCACGCCCACGCGGGCGCGGTGGGCCGGGTTCCAGGTGTACGGAAAGGTGTAGCCCGCCACCAGCGTGGGCAGCGAGAAGGTGACCGGCAGGTCGAGCACCAGCACGTACTGCGCGGTGATCATGCAGTCGTGCACGCTCGGGCCGTGCTTCACCGCGATGGGTTCCTCGCGCCGCACCCTGCCATCCACGCCCAGCACCACATGGCGGATCGCGTCGTGGTCGGTCGCTTCGTAGCAGATACCGTGCAGCTCGCCGGTGGCGGGGTCCTTGTGCGCATGGGCGGTGAAACTGCCACGCAGCGTGCCACCAAAGTTGTCGTGTGCCACCGTCTGCAGTTCGTCGCCCAGTTCAACCGGGTAGCCACCGGCCTCCACCAGGGCCCAGGTCTTGCCGGCATGGCCCAGCACATTGGTGTTGACGGTGTCGCTGAAGTGGCGCGGGCCCGGCGCCTTGGGCTCGCCGAGCGCGGCGCTGACCTTGGCCGAGCGGACCCAGCGGTTGCGGTACCACAGCGCCTGGCCGCCGACAAGGCGCAGGCCGTGCACCATGCCGTCGCCCACGAACCAGTGGTGGCTGGCAGCCTGGGGCGGGCTGATCGGGTTGGGGCCGATGCGCAGGTAGCGGCCGTCCAGCCCGGGCGGGATGCTGCCCTGTACCGCCAGCTGCTCCAGCGTCAGCTCGCGGTCCATTGGCGCATTCAGCCCGGTGATGAAGGGGTTGGGCCGGTCGGGTGCGGGCATGCGCTCGCGGTTGAAGTCCGCGAGCTTCATCACGCCGGCGGTGACGGTCTTGCGGATGGCAACTTCGATCGGGTTGGGCATGGCAGCTCCGGGAAATGGATGACGCAGCACCGGCCAATGCCAAAGGCGCGCCAGAACCCGTATCTTGCGCCTTGCGCGGGCGTGTGCGCCCAGCACCGCTGTGGTGGGGTGTTGCAGTTCGTGGGAAGTGTCGGTCGGGTCTGGGCTCTGAGCTGCCGTTGGTTGACTGGCGCGGTTTGCTGGTGCTTCGCCGGCGCGCTGCACCGCGCCGGGTCCCGCCCCGGCTGGCGGGCCACTTTCTTGTCGCGACAAGAAAGTCACCGAAGAAACGCGTTTCGAACTTGGCGTACGGCACCCAGTGCTGGATCAGGCCCGGGCGCCGCGCCTCACCTGTCCGGCTCGAACACCATGCCCCTGGCGACCGCGGTCGTTTCAGCAGGGGGTCCGCACAGCAGACCGTCGTCACGCTCGGTCTGCGCATGCAGACTGTCGGCTGCGTCGATGCCTGCGGTTCTGCACGGTCGCCGCATGCACCGACCGTGCCTTGCCGGGGTGTTCACGTCACAGCCCTGACCGGGGGGCACGGCCGTGCAATGGCCATGCTGCGTCCGGCTGGCGATGTTCGAGCCGAACAGGCGAGTCGCCCGCCTCGATGCCGCCAAGCGCTGTGCTGGTGTCGGCAAGTTAAAAAAAAGCGCCCTTTGTCCAACGTTCTGGCGCAGCAGAACGTTGGTCGCCCGCCGGGGCGAGACCCAGCGCGCTGTCGCAAATCGGCGAAGCACCAGCAAGACGCACAAGCAACAAAGCAACCGGCAACCGGCAACCGGCAACCAACGGCAGCGCAGAGCCGATTCCAGCATCCCGAGCCCTGCCTCAAGCCAAGTGCGCAGCTGCCAGCAATTCCCGCGTGTAGGCCTGCTGGGGCGCATCGAACAGCGCCAGCGTCTCGCCTTCTTCCACCACGTCACCGTTCTTCATCACCATCACCCGGTGCGCCATCGCGCGGATCACCGCCAGATCATGGCTGATGAAGATGTAGCTCAGGCTGCGGCGGCGCTGCAGTTCACCCAGCAGAGCCAGCACCTGCTGCTGCACCGACACATCGAGCGCCGACGTGGGCTCATCGAGCACCAGGATCTCGGGCTGCAACACCACCGCGCGGGCGATGGCGATGCGCTGGCGCTGGCCGCCGGAGAACTCATGCGGGTAGCGTTGCAGCACGCCGTGGATGCCGCGCGCCGCCGACAGGCCCACTTCATCCAGCATCGCCAGCACCTTGGCCTCACGCTGGGCGGGGCTGAGCCCGGGCTGGTGCAGGGCCAGGCCCTCGCCGACGATCTGGCCCACCGTCATGCGTGGCGAGAGCGATGCAAACGGGTCTTGCAGCACCACCTGCATGCGCTTGCGCATCGCGCGCAGGGCCGTGCGGTCGGCGTTGTCGATGCGCGCGCCGTCCAGCCACACCTCGCCGCCGGCCAGCGGCTGCAGCGCCAGCAGGGCCATGCCCAGCGTCGTCTTGCCCGAGCCGGATTCGCCGACGATGCCCAATGTCTCGCCGCGCCGCAATTGCAATGACGCGTGCTTGACCGCGCGGAACTGGCGCTTGCTGAACCAGCCGGTGGGGATGGCGAACTGCACTTCCGCGCCCTTGGCCGCCACCAGCACTGGCGCGCCGGCTGCCAGCGGCTGCACCACCCGCTGCGGCCGGGTGGCCAGCAGGCGCTGGGTGTAGGGCTGCTGCGGGTTGGCGAAGACAGCTGCCGTCTCGCCGATTTCCACCAGCTTGCCACGCTCCATCACGCCCACCCGGTGGGTGAAGCGGCGCACCAGGTTCAGGTCGTGGGTGATGAACAGCAGGGCCATGCCCATCTCGGCCTGCA
>JBBRJU010000159.1:0-5932 GCA_038218895.1 Burkholderiales bacterium | reverse complement strand
AGCTTGCTGGCAATGGCCGCCAGCTCGGCCGAGGCCAGGTACACCATCGCGTTCTTGCCCAGCCGGTTGGGGAAGTTGCGGGTGCTGGTGCTGACCACGGTGGCGCCTTCACGCACCTGGGCCTGGTTGCCCATGCACAGGCTGCAACCGGGCATCTCGGTGCGGGCGCCGGCGGTGCCGAAGACGCTGTAGTGGCCTTCCTTGGTCAGCTCGGCTGCGTCCATCTTGGTGGGCGGGGCGATCCACAGCTTGACGGGAATGTCACGCCTGCCTTCGAGCAGCTTGCTGGCCGCGCGGAAGTGGCCGATGTTGGTCATGCACGAGCCGATGAACACCTCGTCGATCTTGGTGCCGGCCACGTCACTGAGCAGCCGGGCGTCGTCGGGGTCATTCGGGCAGCACAGCACCGGCTCCTTCAGGTCGGCCAGGTCGATTTCGATCACCGCGGCGTACTCGGCATCCTTGTCGGCTGCCAGCAGGCTGGGGTTGGCCAGCCACTCTTCCACCTTCTTGATGCGGCGCTCCAGCGTGCGCTTGTCCTCGTAGCCGTCAGCGATCATGTTCTTCATCAGCACGACGTTGCTGGTGAGGTATTCGATGATCGGTTCCTTGTTCAGCTTCACCGTGCAGCCGGCGGCACTGCGCTCGGCGCTGGCGTCGCTCAGCTCGAAGGATTGCTCCACCTTCAGGTCGGGCAGGCCTTCGATTTCGAGGATGCGGCCCGAGAACACGTTCTTCTTGCCGGTCTTGGCCACCGTCAGCAGGCCGGCCTTGATCGCGTAGTACGGAATGGCATGCACCAGATCGCGCAGCGTCACGCCCGGCTGCATCTGGCCCTTGAAGCGCACCAGCACCGATTCGGGCATGTCCAGCGGCATCACGCCGGTGGCCGCGCCGAACGCCACCAGCCCCGACCCGGCCGGGAAGCTGATGCCGATGGGAAAGCGGGTGTGGCTGTCGCCGCCGGTGCCCACGGTGTCAGGCAGCAGCAGGCGGTTGAGCCAGCTGTGGATGATGCCGTCGCCCGGGCGCAGGGACACGCCGCCCCGGTTGCTGATGAAGGCGGGCAGCTCGCGGTGGGTCTTCACGTCCACCGGCTTGGGGTAGGCGGCGGTGTGGCAGAAGCTCTGCATCACCAGGTCGGCAGAAAAGCCCAGGCAGGCCAGGTCCTTCAGCTCGTCGCGGGTCATCGGGCCGGTGGTGTCCTGGCTGCCGACGGTGGTCATGCGCGGCTCGCAGTAGGTGCCGGGGCGCACGCCGGGTTGGTGGCCATTCACTTCGGGCAAGCCGACAGCCCGGCCCACCATCTTCTGCGCCAGCGTGAAACCAGCCGTGGTGGCCGCCGGCGGTTGCGGCAGGCGGAAGGCGGTGCTGGCGGGCAGGCCCAGAAAATCACGCGCCTTGGCGGTGAGGCTGCGGCCGATGATCAGGTTGATGCGCCCGCCGGCGCGCACTTCATCGAACAGCACATCGCTGCGCAGTTGGAAAGTGGTCACCAGGCTGTCGCCCTTGGTGATCTTGCCCTGGTAGGGG
This sequence comes from Burkholderiales bacterium, assembly GCA_038218895.1. Classification (GTDB taxonomy): domain Bacteria; phylum Pseudomonadota; class Gammaproteobacteria; order Burkholderiales; family Burkholderiaceae_C; genus Pseudaquabacterium. The sequence goes on along the minus strand of JBBRJU010000159.1, from coordinate 4,399 downwards.
TGGATGTCGATCACATCGCCCATTTCCAGGGCGCTGACGTCCAGCTCGATCGGCAGCGCGCCCGAATCCTCTTGCGTGTTGAAGAAGATCGGCGCGATCTTGCCGCCCAGGGTGACGCCACCAAAGCGCTTGTTGGGAACAAACGGGATGTCCTGGCCGGTGGCCCAGATCACGCTGTTGGTGGCGCTCTTGCGGCTGGAGCCGGTGCCCACCACGTCGCCCACGTAGGCCACCAGGTGGCCCTTTTTCTTCAGGTCCTCGATGAACTGCATCGGCCCGCGCTTGCCGTCTTCTTCGGGCATGAAGGCCGCACCTTCGCGGGTGTTCTTCAGCATTGCCAGGTAGTGCAGCGGGATGTCGGGGCGGCTCCAGGCATCGGGCGCGGGGCTCAGGTCGTCGGTGTTGGTCTCGCCGGGCACCTTGAACACCGTCACGGTGATGGTCTGCGGCACTTCGGGCCGGGCGGTGAACCACTCGGCGTCGGCCCAGCTCTGCATCACTTCCTGGGCCTTGGCATGGCCGGCCTTGGACTTCTCGGCCACGTCGTTGAAGAAGTCGAACATCAGCAGCGACTTCTTCAGCGCGGCGGCCGCCACGGCGGCCACCTCGGCGTCGTCGAGCAGCTCGATCAGCGGGTGCACGTTGTAGCCGCCCACCATCGTGCCCAGCAGCTCGGTGGCCTTGGCCTTGCTGATCAGGCCGACGGCCATCTCGCCATGCGCCACGGCGGCCAGGAAGCTGGCCTTGACCTTGGCGGCGTCGTCCACGCCCGGTGGCACGCGGTGCGTCAGCAACTCGACGAGAAAGGCACCCTCTTCAGACTGACCCTGGCCGTGCGCCGCCTTGATCAGCTCGATCAGCTCGGCCGTCTGCTGGGCGGACAGCGGCAGCGGGGGGATGCCGAGAGCGGCGCGTTCGGCCGCATGTTGGCGATAGGCTTGCAGCATGGCGAGGACTCCTGTGAAACGGTGGCGAAACGGCTGTGGCAGGGACGGCGTGGCGGCAGATCTGGCGACTCAGGGGCCGGCCGGGCCAGTGGCCTAGGGGTTAGCCCCATATTTTATGTCTTATAGAAGACTTGCAGCGCGCTTTTCGCAATGCACCAGCGCAGTTGAACAATTGTGGCGCAGCAGGGCGCAAAAAAGCCCGCGCAGTGGCGGGCTGTCTGCGAGAGGCCGGCAAGCTGCCAGCGGGTGGCCGCAGGTCAGCGAACGCAGCGGGTCAGGCGTTGTCGCGCATCCACTTTTCAGCAAACGCGTCGGACCGAGCCTGGGCTTCGGCGCCGCTGGTCATCAGCCACACCAGGGAGCCTGCTGCAAACAGCAGCGGCACGAGAGCAAGCAAGACGTTGGTCATGTTGAGGAGGGTTCAGGGTTGGAATGCAGGCCAGACCGATCGCATGGCATGCTGCAATGCAGCATAGCCGGGCGGCGCCGATCTGGCAGGGTCGATCCGGATGTCCCCGGATCCTTGGGGTGATCGGCAGCGGCGGGGTGAACTTGAGTGCCGGCTGCGCGGGATGCACGGCGGTGCGGCGCGCCGCAATACATCAGGGTGCGGAGGCAGCCGGTGCCACAGCGGCCGGCGGCGCCACCGCTGCTGCGGGCGCGCTGGGCTGCGACAGCTCCCCAGGCAGCGCCGCACTGGCGCTGGTGGCCACTGCCACTGCCACTGCTACTGCCGGTACTGGCACTGGCACTGGCACTGCCACTGGCGTCACGATGCCGATGCCCTGGCCCGCGTCGATGGCGGCCGCGACGGCCGCGCGCTGCTCGGCATGCGTGCAGCTGTCGACGATGCGCTGGCCGCGCCGCGCGTTCATCAGCATCGATTTGGCAGGAATCTGCAGCCAGACGATGCCGTTGGCCGGATCTTCGAGCCGCACCGCGCCGGTGGTCGTCTCACGCGGCAGCATCCGGTAGTGCTTGCCCTGGTGGCTGACGGTGAAGAGGCCCGGCTGTCCGTCCAGCGCCTGCACGGTGATGCGCTGGTTGAATTCGCAATCGGCGGCGCCGGTCAGCACCCGCGCGGCCACGTCGAGCTGGCCGGCGCTGATGGTTTCCACGGTCTGCGTGGCCAGGGCCAGGCCCCTGGCGGTGTCGTCGGCCTGTTGCCGGGTGGTGGCCGGCGTGGCCTTGGCGGCAGCGCGCCGCGCTGGCGGGGCCACAGGCTTCGCGGCTTGTCTGGCTGCGGGTCTGGCTGCCGGTTTGGCTGCTGCCGGCCTGGCTGCCGGCTTGGTACCGGCTGTGGGCGCTTGGCTGGACGCCGGTTGAGGCGCCTGTCGTGGCGCCTGTTGTGGCGCTTGTGGTGGCGCAGCCCTGGCCGTGCCGGCCGCCGACGTAGTGGCCAGGGCGGCACCGGCCAGCAGCAGGGCGCTGCCCGCTGCCAGGGCAGTGGTGAACACGTGGCGGTGGCGCAAGGGCATCGGCGTCTTGGGTAGGGTGTGGAACGGCGCTGCAGCCGTGTGGCGATCAGTCCGACAGGGCCGCGCCAGCGATGGCAAGGCGGCCGCTGCTCAGGCGATCACAACAGATGCTTCACGCCGTCTTGCTCGCCCTGCAGCTCCGCCAGGGTCTTGTTGATGCATTCCTGGCTGAAGGCATCGATCGGCAGGCCGTCGACGATCTTGTAGTCGCCGCCGGCACAGGTGACCGGGTAGCCGAACATCACGTCCTTCGGGATGCCGTACTCGCCATTGCTGGGAATGCCCATCGTGACCCAGCCGCCATCGGTGCCCAGGGCCCAGTCGCGCATGTGGTCGATGGCCGCGTTGGCGGCCGAGGCGGCCGACGACACGCCGCGTGCGGCGATGATGGCCGCGCCACGCTTGCCCACGGTCGGCAGGAAGGTCTCTGCATTCCACACCTGGTCGTTGATCGTGTCCTTGACCGACGCGCCGTCGATGGTGGCGAAGCGGTAGTCTGCATACATGGTGGGCGAGTGGTTGCCCCACACCGCCAGCTGCCGGATGCTGGCCACCGGCTTGCCGGTCTTGGCGGCGATCTGGCTGAGCGCGCGGTTGTGGTCCAGGCGCAGCATGGCGGTGAAGTTCTTGCGCGGTAGATCCGGCGCGCTCTTCATCGCGATGTAGGCGTTGGTATTGGCCGGGTTGCCCACCACCAGCACCCGCACGTTGCGGCTGGCCACCGCGTTCAGGGCCTTGCCCTGGGCGGTGAAGATCTGGGCATTGGCGGCCAGCAGGTCGGCACGCTCCATGCCGGGGCCGCGCGGGCGCGCACCGACCAGCAGCGCGTAGTCGGTGTCCTTGAAGGCCGTCATCGGGTCACTGTGGGCTTCCATGCCGGCCAGCAGCGGGAAGGCGCAGTCGTCCAGTTCCATCATCACGCCCTTGAGCGCCTCTTGGGCCTTCTCGACCGGCACTTCCAGCAGTTGCAGGATGACGGGCTGGTCGTTGCCCAGCATTTCGCCGGAGGCGATGCGAAACAGCAGGGCATATCCAATCTGGCCGGCGGCGCCGGTGACGGCCACGCGAACGGGCTTCTTGCTCATGGGAGGCTCCAGGGGGTGAGGGCGGTGGGTGGGGCGGTGGATCGGACGGTGGGTGGGGCGGACGCATGGCTGTGGCCCGCCGCGTCTGCCTGTTGTCACCGGCAAGCGTCACCGGCAAGCCGTGCACCCGGATGGTGCGTCGCCGAAGGCGTCGGCCACCACAAGCACCGTGGCTAAGTGTAGACGACTGCCAGGACAATATAAGGGTTCCCACGCATGCTGTCAAAGGTCTTATGTCTTCTATAAGACATCTGTCAGCATTTGATGGACGGGCTGCCGGCCGTTGTGCTGCAATGCAGTACCATGCCGACCGCCCTGCCCCTGACAGCTGTTGCCACTGCTGCCCAAACGGCGCCCGAGCCCGTTGACGCTGCCGGCTCCGGCCCTGCGTTCAGCCCGTTGTACCAGCAGATCAAGGGCCTGATCACGCGTGAGCTGCAGGCCGGCGTGTGGAAGCCGGGTGAATCCATCCCCAGTGAGCTGGACCTGGCCGCGCGCTTCAAGGTCAGCCAGGGCACGGTGCGCAAGGCCATCGACGAACTGGCCGCCGACAACCTGCTGGTGCGCCGCCAGGGCAAGGGCACCTTCGTGGCCACCCATGCCGAGCAGCAGATCCAATACCGCTTCTTGCGCTTGATGCCCGACGACGGCAGTGACCGCGGCATGGCCCGGCGCCTGCTGGACTGCCGCCGCATCCGCGCGCCGGCCGACGTGGCGCGCATGCTCGAATGCAAGAGCGGTGACGCGGTGGTGCAGTTGCGCCGCCTGCTGCTGGCACCCACTGACAGCCCCCAGGCCGCCGCGTCGCGACGACCGTCTGCCGAGGGGAGCCCGCCGCCCGTCGCGGGCCCGGCGGCAGACGGCAAGCCGGTGGTGCTGGACGAGATCT
>JBBRJU010000158.1:0-5981 GCA_038218895.1 Burkholderiales bacterium | reverse complement strand
CTTCTTCTTCTACGCTGCGGCGCTGAGTGTGGTGCAGAGCTTCGCGCCGGTTGCGGCGCAAAAGCTGCATGACGTGCCCTTGGCCTGGGTGGCCGCCTGCCTGTCGATCTACATGGTGGGCAGCGCCAGCGGGATGGTGGCTGGCGGCTTCCTGGCACGCGACCCAGAGCGCTGCGAACGCGTGGTCGGCGTGGGCATGGGCCTGGCGGCCTGCATCGCGCTGTGGATGGCGCTGGGACCGGTGCCGGGCTGGGCGGTGCCGGTGCTGTTCGGCGCGATGGGCGTGGTCAGCGGCAGTGCCGGGCCGTCGCGTGACATGCTGGTCAAGCGCAGCACGCCGGCCAATGCCAGCGGCCGTGTGTTCGGCGTGGTGTATTCCGGGCTGGACATCGGCCAGGCGCTGGCGCCGCTGCTGTTCGGCCGGCTGATGGACCTGCACCAGTACAGCGCCATCTGGATCGGTCTGGCCGCCGTGCAGGGCGTGCTGATCGTCAGCGCCTTCCAGGTGCGGCGGGTGCGGCGCACGCTGCGGCCGGCGCTGGCGGCCGGTTGACATTCGGCCACCCCTCGATTGCCCACCGTTTTGCTTCCGGCCATCTCCATGACTGCTCCCAGACTTGCCGGCCACGCCCTTGTCGAGGCCCTGATCGCCCAGGGCGTCACCACCTGCTTCGGCGTGCCGGGCGAAAGTTACCTGGCGGTGCTCGACGGCTTCCATGCCCACCGCGACAAGATCCGCTTCATCGGCTGCCGGCAAGAAGGTGGTGCCGCTTTCATGGCCGAGGCCCAGGGCAAGCTGGGCCCGCGCCCGGGCGTGTGCTTCGTCACCCGCGGGCCGGGGGCCACCAACGCCAGCATCGGCATCCATACCGCGTTCCAGGATTCGACGCCGCTGGTGTTGTTCATCGGCCAGGTGGCCAGTGACCAGCGTGACCGCGAGGCCTTCCAGGAGCTGGACTACCGCCAGCTGTTCGGCCCCGGCACCCTGGGCCTGGCCAAGTGGGTGGGCGAGGTGCAGCACGCGGACCGTCTGCCCGAATACGTGGCCCGCGCCTTCCACACCGCCACCCAGGGCCGCCCCGGCCCGGTGGTGGTGGTGCTGCCCGAAGACATGCTGACCACCGGCACCGCCGCGCCGGTGCTGCCACTGGCCCAGACCGCACATGCCTGGCCGGCCCCCGGTGGCCTGCGTGATTTGCGCGCCATGCTGATGGCAGCACAACAGCCGCTGCTGATCGCCGGCGGCGGCGGCTGGGACGCCGAGGCCGCCCGCGCGCTGCAGCGCTTTGCCGAGAACTGGCAGTTGCCGGTGGGCTGCGGCTTCCGCTTCCAGGACACCTTCGACAACCGCCATGCGCTGTATGCCGGCGATGTCGGCATCGGCATCAACCCGAAACTGGCCCAGCGGGTGAAGGATGCCGACCTGATCATCGCGCTGGGCGTGCGCCTGGGCGAGATGACCACCAACGGCTACACCCTGCTGACGCCACCGCGCCCGGTGCAGCAATTGGTGCACATCCACGCCGGCCCTGAAGAACTGGGGCGGGTCTTCGCGGCTGATCTGCTGCTGCAGTCCAGCATGGCCAGCGCCGCCAAGGCGCTGGAAGCCCTGGCCGCGCCGACCAGCGTGGCCTGGTCGGGTTGGGCCGCTGCGGCGCATGCCGACTATGAAGCCAACCACATCGCCACCCCGGTAGCGCCGCTGGACATGGCGGTGGTGATGCAGACGGTGCAGCGCCTGGCGCCCGAGAACACCATTTACACCAACGGCGCCGGCAACTTCAGCGGCTGGCTGCACCGCTTCGTGCGCTACCCCGGCCTGCAGCACCATGGCCGCACCCAGCTGGCGCCCACCTCGGGCGCGATGGGCTATGGCTTCCCGGCGGCGGTGGGCGCGGCGCTGCTGCAGCCCGGGCGCACCGTCGTGAATGTGGCCGGGGATGGTGATTTCCTGATGAACGGGCAGGAACTGGCCACCGCCACCGGCTACGGCGCCAACACCGGCGCCGGCCGGCTGGTCAGCATCGTGGTCGACAACGGCAGCTACGGCACCATCCGCATGCACCAGGAACGTGAATACCCCGGCCGGGTCAGCGGCAGTGCACTCTGCAACCCGGATTTCGCCGCGATGGCGCGGGCCTTCGGCTGGCGCGCCGCCAGCGTGGTGCGCACCGAAGACTTCGCGGCTGCATTCACCGAGGCCCTGCAGCCCGGGGCGCCGATGCTCATCCACATCCAGCTCGATGTCGACGTGAGCACCAGCCGCAGCACGCTGACCGCGCTGCGCGCCGCCGCGCAGCAGGCCGGGCGCTGAACTCCACACGCCGACGCTGTTACGCGCAACAGGGGATGGCGCGCGGGATGGGCGCCGCTATCATTTGACGCTTCGGGGACGTGGCATGCGCTGGTCGGTCTGCAGGCCGCTGCGCCCGCACCCTTTCACGCGGCAACCCGCCGCATGGAGCTGATCATGATGGCTGCCCCCACCCCCTGTCCCCGTCTTTCCCAACATTGGCCCCAACACCGGCGCACCTGGCGCGCCACACTGCGCCACGGCCTGCTGGCAGCCTGCATGGCCGCGCTGCCGCTGGCCGCATCGGCCGCCGATGTGCCTGTGGACCTGGGCGAAAAAGTGCCCGAGACGCAGGCCATCAATGAAGGTCTGTTCCCTGAAGACGCCTGCAAGGAACTGGAGCAGGCCGGTTACAAGTGCATGGGCTTCAAGCCGGCGGTGCGCTTCTCGCTGCCCACTGCCACTTTCAGGCTCGGCTCGGCCGAACTGCCCGATCTGCTGCGCGCCCAACTCGACCGGTTTGCCGAAGTGCTGCGCGGCAAGCGCGGCACCGGCCGGGTGGTGCGCATCGAGGGCCACGCCGACGCCACTGGCAGTGAAGACGTGAACCTGCCGCTGTCGCAGAAGCGCGCCGAAGCGGTGAAGGACTATCTGGTGAAGAACGGTGCCGACGCCGCCATGCTGCAGGCGGTGGGCATGGGCTCGAAGGCGCTGAAGGTCATCCAGGACCCTGCTGCGGCCGAAAACCGCCGGGTCGAGATCGGCCGCCAGCAGGCGCCCTGAACCCGGCTTCGCAGCACCGCCTGCGGGGCCTGCAATCCCTGCAATCCCTAGGCTGGCATGCCCGATCACAGGCCGCCCGCAGCGGGTGTTTCGATACCATGCAGCGATGGAAAGTTGGCGGTGTTCGCGGCTTGTGGAGGGGCTGGTGCGTGCAGCACTGCTGGCAGGGCTGGTGCCGCCGGCCCTTGCGCAGACCCCAGCGCCAGCGCAGCCGTCCCCCCAACCACCCGCCCAACCCGCTGACCAGCGCCCCGGTGGCCTGGTGCCTGGCGCGGCCGACCTGGCGCCGCGCCCGCCGCTCAGCACCGACGCGCGCGATCTGCCGGCCCGGCCTGCGCCCCCGCGTGAACTGCAGAAACCCGCCGACGACCTGACGCTGGACGTGCGCGGCTACCGCTTGTCGGCCAATGCCCCGTCCGAGCTGCTGGCCGCGCTGCCCACGCTGCTGGCGCCTTACACCGGCGCGCAGCGCAGCTACGAAGATCTGGTCAACGCCACGGCCGACGTCACCCGCTTCCTGCAGCGCACATCGGGGTGGTACCTGGGCTACGCCTACCTGCCTGAGCAGATGCCCGACGGCGGCATCGTGCAGATCCAGCTGCTCGAAGGCCGGCTCGACCGCATCGACCTGCAATGGCCCGACAGCCTGCCGGTGCAGCGCCAGGTGATCGAAGGCTATCTGGCGCTGCTGCGGCCCGGCGACATCCTGCGGGTGCGTGATGTCGAGCGGGTGGTGTTCCTGATCAACGACCTGCGCGGCATCACGGCGCGCTTCGACATCGTGGCTGGTGCGCAGCCGGGCACGGCCTCGCTGCGTGTCACCGGCCAGGCCGAAAGCCGCTGGTCGGGCAAGGCCGATGCCGATGTGAACGGCTCGCGCTTTCTGGGCGCTGGTCGGCTGGGCGTGCTGGTGGCGGCCAACAGTCTGGCTGGCCGGGGCGATGCCTTCACCGCCAGCCTGCTGGCGTCGACCACCGGCGGCCTGGGCTTCGGCCTGCTGAGCTACGCGCTGCCGGTGGGCAGCGATGGCTGGAAGCTCGGCGCCTCGTTGTCGGCGGTGCGCTACAGCCTGGATGGCGCCGAGTTCAACGGCCTGGAAATCCGCGGCGACGGCCTCACACTGAACGCCTATGCGCTGTTCCCCTGGGTGCGCTCGCGCAATCTCAACCTGTTTGTGGTGGGCTCGGTCGACCACAAGCGCTACGACGACAGCACCGGCGGCATCGCCCGCCAGCGGCAGGTCAGCAGCCTGAGCCTGGGGCTGACCGGCGACCTGCGCGACGATCTCTTCGGCGGCGCGGTCAGCACCTTCGAGGCCCACCTGGCCGGCGGCGAGGTGCGCTACAACGGTGGCCGGCCCGGCAGCCTGGACGATGCGCCGCGCTACACCAAGTTGTCGCTGGGCCTGAACCGCCTGCAGAACCTGGTGGACGGCCGGCTGCTGCTGTATGCCGCGCTGCGCGGCCAATGGGCCTTCGACAACCTGGATTCGGGCGAGCAGTTCCGCGTCGGCGGGCCCGACGGCGTGCGGGCGTTTGCGCCCGGTGAAGGCACTGGCGACACCGGCCTGGTGCTCAGCACCGAGCTGCGCCTGCTGCCGCCCGAGGCCTGGCTCGGCCGGCTGGCACGCGAGACGGTGTTCAGCCTGTTTGTCGACCATGGCGAACTGCGCTTTCGCCACGACGCCAGCGCGCAGCCGGCCCGGTTTGTCAACACCGCCCGCTACACCGGTGCCGGTGTGTCGGTGGCCTGGGAGCGGCCGCGCGCCTACACCCTGCGGGTCAGCCTGGCCGGCCGCGTGGCCGGTGAGGCGCGCTCGGACAAGCGAGTGCGCAACCCGCGGCTGTATGCGCAGTTCACTTACTTCTTCTGACCATGGCCGCACCGCGCACCACCTGCCGCCGTGTCCTGGCCCCGGCCCCGGCCGGGCGGCCCTGGCCGTTGAAGCCGGTGTGCCTGGCGGTGCTGGGCATGGCGGCCTGGCTGGGCACGCCCACCGCCTGGGCCCTGCCTGAAGGCGCGGTGCCCACACTCGGCCAGGCGCAAGTGCAGGCCGCTGGCAACGGCACGCTGCAGATCGTGCAGACCAGCGCGCAAGCCGGCTTCGACTGGCGCAGCTTCAGCATCGCCGCCGGCGAGCGGGTGCAGGTGCTGCAGCCCAGCGCGCAATCGATCCTGTTCAACCGGGGGACCGGCGCCGACCCGTCGCTGATCCTGGGCCAGCTGCAGGCCAACGGCCGGGTGTTCCTGAGCAACCCGCGCGGCATCATCTTCGGTGCCGGCGCGCAGGTGGACGTGGGCGGGCTGCTGGCCACCACGCTGACGGTCAACACCACCGCTGGCGCCGATGGCCGCTGGCAGCTGGGCGGCGGTGATGCGGCCACCGGCGTGCTGCGCATGGACGGCCGCATCCGTGCGCCGGGCGGCACGGTGGCGCTGGTGGGCCCGCAGCTCAGCGTGGGCGGCAACGTGCTGGCCGGCCGGCTGGGCCTGGCCGCAGCCGGCGCCGCGCAGGTGGACGTCGACGGCGACGGCCTGATCTTCTTCAACCTGCGTGACGAGCACCTTGCTGCGCGCTTGCAGCTGCTGCCCGCCGCCAACCTGCTGGCCCGCAGCGCCGAGTTGCGCGCTGCTGCCCGCAGCCAATTCGCCGACACCGTGCTCAACCTCGACGGCGTGGTGCGCGCCCAGGGCCTGGTGCTGCAGGGCGGCCAGGTGACGATCGGCGGCCCTGCGCCGCAGATCCTGGTGGACGGTGGCGCCAGCGGCGTCACCCGGGTGACCGGCATGCTGGACGCATCCGCCACCGGCCATGGCGAGACCGGCGGCCAGGTGCGGGTGCTGGGCGAGCGGGTATGGCTGGACAGCAGCGCCCGGCTGGCGGCCCGCGGTGATGCAGGCGGCG
>JBBRJU010000157.1:0-5985 GCA_038218895.1 Burkholderiales bacterium | reverse complement strand
AACCGCACCCGCACCCGCACCCGCACCCGCACCCGCACCGGCAACGGCAACGGCAACGGCAACCGCACCCACACCGGCACTTGAAGCGGCACTTGAAGCGGCACCGGCGCCGGTACCGGTACTGGCGCCCGCGCCGGTGGTGCTCGCGATGGTGCAGCCGGCCGATGGCCAGCAAGCGCTGCTGGTGGCTGCTGACGCGCCTGCGCCCGCACCGCCGCTGGCTGCCAGCGCGCCGCCCCCAGCCGCGTCAGCGCCACCCCCGCCGCCAGCGGTGGACACGGCAGCGCAGCAGCGCATGGCAGCCGGCGCGCGCGAACGCGCGGTGGCGCAGCGGCTGGCCGCCTTGGAGTCGGCCACGCGCGCCGAGGCAGCGCAGGCGGAGGCAATGCGGCTGGACGCCGAGCGCCAGGTCACAGCAAGCGAGGCAGCTGCGAGACAGGCCGCTGGCCGTCTGGATGCCCAGCGCACCGAAGCGTCCCAGGTCGATGTGGCCCGGGTCGAGGCAGACCGCCAGACCGCAGCGCGCCAGGAGGCGACCAGACAGGAGGCAGCCAAACAGGAAGTGGCCAGACAGGAAGTGGCCAGACAGGAAGTGGCCAGGCAGGAAGTGGCAAAACAGGAAGCAGCCATGCAAGAGGCTGCGCGGCAGAAGGCGGCGCGGCAAGAAACAGCCACGCAGGAGGCAGCGCGGCAGTTGTCTGCCCGACGGGAAGCCGCGCAGCAGGACCTTGCCAAGCAAGAGGCTGCTCGGCAAGAGACGGCGCGGCAAGAGGCTGTGCGCCTGCAAGCGCGAGCTGCGGAGGCCGCCCGGCTGGATGCGGCGCGGGTGGATGCAGAACGCCAGGCAGCCGCTCGACAGGCTGCGGTGCGCCAGGAGGCGGCCGCACGAGAAGCCGCACAAGGGGCCGCACAAGAAACTGCAAAGGCCGTACAAGCCGCACAAGCCGTACAAGCCGCACAAGCCGCACAAGCCGCACACGCCGCACACGCCGCACACGCCGCACACGCCGCACAGGTTGCCCAGGCAATGCAAGCGGCACAGGCCGCACAAGCTGCCCAGGCCGCATCGGCAGCCGACGCCGAGGCCCGTCGTGAGGCCAGGCTGCGCGCCATCGGTCGCCAATTGGACGAGGAAGCAGCGCGCCGTGATGCAGCCGCCGACCAGGCCGCCCGCCTGCCGCCGTCGGCCAGCAGCCTGCGGCGCGGGCGGCTGTTCGGGCACGCCGATGCCAATGCCGAGCTGGTGCTGTACGCCGAGGCCTGGGCGCGCAAGATCCAGCTCAATACCAGCTTCGACCTGGTGCGCGAGGCCGCCAGGCGGCCCCACAGCCCACCGGTGGTGACGGTGGCCATGCGCGCCGACGGCTCGGTGGAATCGCTGGCTTTTGTGCGGTCCAGTGGGGTGCCCGAGATCGACGAGGCCGTCCGCCGCATCGTCCAGCGTCAGCTGCCGTTCCCGGTGTTCTCACCCGCGCTGGCCCGCGCCTACGACGTGGTCGAGATCCGCCGCACCTGGCATTTCGACATGGCCGTGCGCCTGTACTGACCGCAGCAGGTGCCGCGCGTTCACAGCCCGACTAGTGCGGCGGCACCCGGGCAGGCGCCCGCCGTGCATCCCCCGGCATGGCGGCGGCCTGGGGATGGGGGTCGATCACCGCGCCACCATGCCGCCGTCCACCGCCAGCGCCTGCCCGGTGACGAAGCTGGCTGCCGGTGAGCACAGCCACAGCGCGGTGGCGGCAATCTCGGCGGGCTCGGCGATGCGGCCCATCGGGTGCAGGCCGTCGATGAAGGCGGCGCGCTCGGGCCGCTGCGCCACCGCGCGTTCGGTCATCGCGGTGCGCACCACGCCCGGGCACACTGCGTTGACGCGGATGCCGCGCTTGGCGTATTCCAGCGCGGCGGCCTTGGTCAGGCCCACCACGCCGTGCTTGCTGGCGGTGTAGGCCGGCATCGTGGCCGCGCCCACCAGGCCGGCCACCGAGGCGGTGTTGACGATGGCGCCACCGCCGCCCTGGGCCAGCATCTGGCGGATCTGGTGCTTCATGCAGAGGAACACGCCACGCAGGTTGACCGCGATGGTTCGGTCGAACAGGTCCTCGTCGGTATCGGCCGTGGCCGTGCCTTCAAGCTCCACCCCGGCATTGTTGAAGGCCGCGTCCAAACGGCCGAACTGCGCCACCACCGCCGCCACCATCGCCTGCACGCTGGCACTGTCGGTCACGTCCACCCGCACCGCCAGGGCCCGGGCGCCAGCGGCGCGCGCGGCGTCGGCCGCCAGTTCTGCGCCGGCGCCGTCCAGATCCGCCGCCACCACGCGCGCGCCTGCCTGGGCAAAGGCCAGCACGGCAGCGCGGCCGATGCCGCCGGCCGCACCGGTGATCACCACCACCTGGCCGTGGTCCATCAGCGCACCGGCCGGATGCGGTAGATGGCGTTGTTGCGGTCGGCGCTCATGTAGATGCTGCCGTCAGCGCCCACTGCCACGCCGGTGGGCACATACGGCGGCGGCATGCCGGGGCCGCCGCTCAGGCCGATCGGCAGGCCTTCGGCAATGGTGCGGCGTTGGTTGGCGGCCAGGTCCAGTTCGGTCAGGCGGCCGGCGGCGGCTTCGGCCACCACCAGGCTGCCCCAGGGCGTGAAGGCCAGGCCTTCCGGCATGGCCAGGCCGGTGGCCACCTGGGTCTTGGCGCCGGTCTGGGTGTTGATGCGCTGGATGTTGCCGGCGGCCTCGGTCACGTAGAGCTGGCCGTCAGGCCCCAGCACCATCTGCACCGGCCCGGCCAGGCCAGTGGCCAGCGGCGTGCGGGTGCCGAAGTTGTCGCCGCTGGCGCGGGTGATGCTGCCGGTGGCGAGCTCGGCCACCAGCAGGCTGCCGTCGTCCAGCGGGATGGCATCGAAGGGCGCCTTGAAGCCGTGCAGCATGCTGGTGGTCTTGCCGCTGGCGCGGTCGATCAGCTGCACCGTGCCGGTGAACCACGACGCCAGCGCCATGGTCTTGGACCCCAGGCCCACGGCAAACGGGTAGTCGATGTCGTTGCCGACGGCGTGCATGCGCTTGACGTCCGTCACCGCGCCAGTGCCCAGGTCCACCTTGCGCAGCGTGAACACATCGGCCACCCACAGGCTGTTGCCATCCACCTTGATGCCGGCCGGCACCGCCACCGCGCCACGGGTGAGCTGGCGCACCGCGCCGGTGGCGGGGTTCACCACCTGGATGCCGTTGTCGGCCATGTTCGACACGTAGATGGTGCCGTCGGGCGCGATGGCCAGGTTGTCGAGCGCCGGAGACAGCTTGGCCACCACCTGGCGCGCGCCGCTGTCCAGCGCCACCTTCGACAGCTCTCCGGTGGCGGTGTCGATCACCCACACATTGCCTTTGCCGTCCAGGTTGGCGGCGGCCGGGGTGTCGAAGCTGGCGCTGACCACGCTGACCGAGCCGTCGGCCGGGTCCACCCGCGCCACGCTGCGCTTGAACCACAGCGGGCCGTAGATCATGCCGTCGGGGCCGACTTCGAAACCGTTCAGGCCGCCCAGGTCTTTGGCGATCAGGCGTGGCGGCTTGGCACCGCGCGGGTCCAGCTCCCACAGCGCATCACCCAGGAAGACCTGCGTGGCATACAGCTTGCCGTTGCGTGGGTCAAAAGCCAGGGAATTCAGGCCCGGCAGGTCGGAGGCAATCACCCGCGACGCTTGCTGGTCGTTGTCGCGGATGCGCACCGCGCCCTGCAGGTAGTTGGTCCAGGCCATCTCGCCCTGCGGGCCGATGGCGATGTCGTCGGCCTGGCCGTCGGGCCCGCCAATCAGGATCTTGGCCGCACCGGTGTTGCGGTCGACCTCCCAGATGGCATTGCCCACCACGCTGCCAGCCAGCAGCCGGCCCTGCTTGTCCACCGCCAGGCCATGCACGCCGGTGAAGCTGGACGGCGCCACCAGTGGCTGCGGTGCGGCCCAGCTGGCCGGCCGGCCGGGGCCCATGCCGGCACAGGCCGACAGCAGCAGCGCGGTGGCAGCGGCCAAGGGCGCCAAGGCGCGGCGCAGGCGGGCAGGGCGGGCAGTGGGCTGGAACATGGGGATCTCCGGTGTGGCGGTTGGTGCCTGCCACTGTAGGCCCACCATGGGGCGGCCGATGTCACCGCCTTGACCTGCCGTGCCAGGCACCCGGGCAAACCCTGGCTGAACACTTTGGCCAATGACAAAGTGCGGCTTGGCCATTGGCCAGTTGGCGGCGGGCGTCGATGCTTTGGGCTTGATCCAGATGCTGCACCCGCACTGATGAGCCTGCCGACCCACGCCGACGCCGACGCCGACGCCGACAAACGCGCCCACGCCCCCGCCCTCCATGACGGCCGCGCCCGGGTGATTCCGTTTCTGGTGATGATCGGCGCGCGCATCACGCACGAGGCCGACGGTGTGGTGGTGGTGCAACTGGTACTGCGGCCCGACCTGCTGAACAACCATGGCGGCGGCCACGGCGGCGTGGTGATGAGCCTGCTCGACAGCGCGATGGCCAATGCCGCCCTCAGCCGCATCGACTACCAGCGCGAGGTGGTCACCATCGACATGCACATCGCCTTCATGAAACCGGCGGTGGGCGACCTGACCGCCACCGGCCGTGCCACCGGCGGCGGCAAGAGCGTGTGCTTCTGCGAGGCGGAAATCACCGATGCACAGGGCACGGTGACAGCCAAGGCCATGGGCACCTTCCGCTACCGCGCGCCCGGGCCATCGAAGGCCGGCGAGTGATTCCGCAACTCCAAATCTACCGCGCACATCCGCGACGCAAGTCCGCAACGCAGACCCTCAACACAACCCGACAGGAGACCGGCATGACACAGCACGTGCACGTGGTGGGCGTGGGCATGATCCCGTTCACCAAGCCTGGGGCCAGCGCGCCCTACGACCAGATGGGCAGCCAGGCCGCGCGGCTGGCGCTCGACGATGCCCACATCGACTACGCGCTGGTGCAGCAGGCCTATGTGGGCTATGTGTTTGGCGACAGCACCGCCGGCCAGGCGGCGATCTACGGCGTGGGGCTGTCGGGCATCCCGGTGGTCAACGTCAACAACAACTGCGCAACCGGCAGCACCGCACTGTGGCTGGCGCGCCAGGCCGTGGCCTCGGGTGCGGCCGACTGCGTGCTGGCGCTGGGCTTCGAGCAGATGGTGCCGGGCCCGCTGAAAGGTGTGTGGGCCGACCGGCCGTCGCCGCTGGCTCGCTTCATCGACACGCTCGATGCGCACCAGGGCTTCGAACCGGCGGTGCCCCGGGCGGCGCAGTTCTTCGGCGGTGCGGCGCGTGACTACATCGCCCAGCACGGCATCGCCCCCAGCACCTTTGCCCGCATCTCGGTGAAGGCGCGCCAGCATGCGGCACGCAACCCGCTGGCAGTGTTCCGCCAGACGGTGACGCTCGACGAGGTGCTGGCCTCGCCCAGCGTGTTCGACCCGCTGACCCGCCTGCAGTGCTGCCCGCCCACTTGCGGCGCTGCCGCTGCGGTGGTGTGCAGCGCAGACTTTGCGCGCCGCCACGGTCTGGATACGCGGGTGCGCATCGCCGCCCAGGCGATGACCACCGACGGGCCGTCCACCTTCGGCAGCAACGACATGCGCAAGCTGGTCGGCGCCGACATGGCGCGGGCCGCATCGGCCAAGGTCTACGCCGAGGCCGGCATCGGCCCCGAAGATGTGGATGTGGTGGAACTTCATGACTGCTTCACCGCCAACGAGCTGATCACCTATGAAAGCCTGGGGCTGACGCCCGAGGGCACGGCCGAGCAGTTCATCCTCGACGGCGACAACACCTATGGCGGGCGGGTGGTCACCAACCCGTCGGGCGGGCTGCTGAGCAAGGGCCACCCGCTGGGCGCCACCGGCCTGGCCCAGTGTGCCGAGCTGACCTGGCAGCTGCGCGGCCAGGCCCAGCAGCGCCAGGTGGAAGGCGCCCGGCTGGCGCTGCAGCACAACCTGGGGCTGGGCGGCGCCT
>JBBRJU010000156.1:0-5999 GCA_038218895.1 Burkholderiales bacterium | reverse complement strand
TGCGCCACATCCACCACCGGCCGGTTGTGCGGGTGGGCGGCCACCGCCACCAGCTCGCGCAGGCGCCCGGGTGGCAGCTGGGTGTCGGCATCCAGGGTGACGATGTAGGGCGTGCCGGGCACCAGTCGGGATGCGGTACCCAGGTCGGCAAAGGCGCTGGTGTCGCCGGTGGCCAGCGCCTGCACCAGTTGCTCCAGCTTGCCGCGTTTGCGCTCCCAGCCGATCCAGGCCTGCTCGCTGGCACTGAAGCGCCGGGCCCGCAACAGCAAGATGAAACGCGGCGCTGCGCCCGGCTGCGGATGCAGTGCATTCAATGCCGCAAACTGCCCCAGCGCGGCGGCCAGCAGCGGCGCATCACCGGGCAACTGGGCCGCCGCAGCGTCGGGCCAGTCGGCCAGCAGGGCGAACTGGGCCTGGGACTCGGGGTTGGCCAGGTGGTGCAGGCGCAGGCGGTGCAGCAGCACCGCCACGCCCGCCGCGCTGCCCAGGAAGGCCGGCACCACCACCAGCACCCGGTGCGCAGCCGGGATGCCATCGGCCCAAGCCAGGCGCGGCAGGTGCACCGGCTGCAGGGATTCACTGATCAGGCGGTTGACCAGCGCCACCACCGCCTCGGACGCCGGCCCCAGCAGCAGCAAGCCGGCCAGCAAAGCAGGCCAGCCGCTGAGGCCGCTGCCGCCCAGCAACATGGCCAGCAGGCCGGCCGTCAACAGCGCCAACGCCCCCAGGTAGACCGGCAGCGCGAGCGCCGGCCAAGCCAGGCGCAGCCGCGTGCGCCAAGGCGACGGTGGCAGGCCGAGGGCCTGGGCCAGGGCCGGCAGGCCGGCGCCGGTCAGCCAGTACCCGGCGGTGCCAGCCAGCGCGTGGGTGGCGACGAGAGGGGCGTTTGACGGGTGGCCGGCTGCCTGGTGATCGGCTGCCTGGTACTGGGCGTCCGGGCGGTCGGCGTCCGGGTGGCCGGCTGCCGGTTCCTGCATCAACCCGAGCAGGGTCGTGGCCACGGCCAGCTCACCCAGGCCGCTGCGGCGCGCCAGCCGCTCGATGCCGTGCAGCGTGCGGTCACGGGTGGTGTTGTCTTCAGCGGCGAACAGCGGCGCAGCCAGCATGCGTTGCATCAGCACGCTGCTGCGACAAATGATGTCGGGCCAGTCGGCGTCGCCGATGGCACGCAGCGAGGTCACCGCATTGCTCACGCTCAGGTTGTCGGCTGTCTGGTCGGCGCTTTGCTGGGCCAGCGCGGCAGCCGGCTCGGGCAGGGCTTGCTGCAGCCAGTCCAGCACGTCAGGCGGCACCGGATTGCCCGGGCCGGCCACCTTGTCCTGCAGCCGCAGCGCCAGCTGTGCCATCCAGACACCATCGACCCCGCGCTGCGCCAACTGCTGGCGCAGCCGGACCAGCACCGGCAGGCGCAGGCTGTGGATGCGGTCACTCACCAGGTTGGCCAGGGCATGCGCGGCCTTGTGGGTTGCCAGGCGCCCGGCCAGGCGGCGCAGGTTTTCCACCAGTACCACCCGCAACGTGGTCGGCAGGGCCCACATCTCAGCCAGGCCCAGCTCGCGGCTTTCCTGGTAGGCAGCCAGAAAGCGCACCAGCAGGTCTTCGTCGAAATCGCTGTCGGCATGGGCCACGAAGGCCCAGGCAATGCCGTAGACACGTGGCAGGCCGGCCAGCGGTTCATCCAGCAACACCGGCAGGCTGCGGAAATAGCTGCTGGGCAGGCCGTCGTGGATGACCTTCAGCTGGGCCTCGATCAGGTGGAAATTGTCCAGCAGCCACTCGGCTGCAGGGCTGATGTCGTCACCGCCTGCCTCGCGCGCACCCAGGTAGGCATGGGCACTGCGCAGCGCCGTGATGTTGCTGCGCAACCGCGGGAAAAACGTCGCCTCGCGCGCACGCGGGCGCACGGCCTGGTGCGCCAGCCCCAGGCTGCGGCCATGCTGGGCAAACCGCTCGGGACCGAAGATCTCCGAGCGGATCGGCGGCAGCACCACGCCACGGCTGGGTAGCAGCACCGCACGCATGGCGTGCGGTGCATCGGGCACCAGGTTGTGCAGGTCGTCCGGACCCATGCCCCTAGTACAGCACCAACACCAGCAGCGCCACCGCAGCCAGCACGGCCAGCGTGCTGACGAAGCGCGGCGCCACGAAGCCGTGCACGGCCTCGGCACCGCGCCGGAAGGCGCGCAGGTGGCGGTGGCCGCCCTGGCAGTGCTGCAGATGCTGGCCGAGTGCGCGCAGGTCGCCGGGCGAGGTGTCGACGCTGTCGCCGAAGGCGGCGGTGCTCCAGCGTGGAGCGTTGGCAGGTGGTGCGTTCATGGTGTGGCTCCTGATGCTGATGAGGTGCCCGCCAGGCCGAAGGTGGCCGATGGCCACAGGCGCGGCGCTGGAGCGCGGCTGCATGCGGCGGGCGGGATGGTGCGTTGTGTCATGTCATGGTTTCTCGGGGGAACAGGCCGCCGGTGCTCGCCGATCAGGGGCGAGCGTCCACCATGGGCAGGGTTGTAGGCCGCTGGGCAAGGGGTGTCGGTACGCTGGCGAACACGTGGTCCCACAAGCCGGTGCTCACGCCGTAGCCGGCTGGTGTCGGTGCGTGGTGGTGCAGCGCATGCCAGCGCCGACGTTCGCGCATCCACCGGCCGCCGCCGCCGTGGTGCGCGCTGTGGTGCACCACGCCATAGGCCAGGTAGCCCAGCACCAGGCCCAGCGTCAGGGCCTCGGCGTGGGCGGCGCCCAGCAGCGCCCAGGCCGGGGCCGCCACCAGAACCGCAATCAACAGGCTGCTCAGCAGCGTGGGCCCGCAGATCAGCGCGCGGGGCCGCTGGTGGTGCATGGCATGCCAATGCCGGAACGGCGGCAGGCGGTGCAGCACGAACCGGTGCAGCAGGTACTCGATCAACGTCCACAACGCCAGGCCGGCCAGCACCAGGGCCAGTGCCGCCGCCAGGCCGGCGACGCTGGGCGCAGCGGGCAGCCCCGCGCCCACGGCAACGCCCAGCGCCAGCGCAACCACGCCGTGCCAGGCGAAATCAGCCCAGTAGACAACCGGACTGTGTTCGAGCGAGAGCAGACCCATGGAGTTCCTGTCGGCCTGCGCAGGCGGCCCGGGCCGGGCCGGCACCGCAAGCCGTCACCCAAGGTAACCGGGCCTTGCCGGTCGGTCGGTGCGCTGTCGCACAGTGGCCACCCGCTCGGATGCCTATCATCTGCAGAACTTCCGGCACCTGCACCGGTTGGTTCGGCATGCCTGCCGCCATGCCACCAGCGCTGCCTGCGCGCGCGCAACCGGAGCCCTGCCGATGCCCAAGAAAACCCAACCGCAGGACAACCAGTTGCTGGCCGCACTGCCGCAGTCCGAGTGGGTCCGCTGGGTGCCCCAGCTGGAAAACGTGGCAATGCCATTGGGCCAGGTGGTCTATGAATCGGGCCGCACGCTCAGCCACGTGTACTTCCCGACCACGGCCATCGTCTCGCTGCTCTATGTGATGGAGAACGGCGCCTCGGCCGAGATCGCGGTGGTGGGCCACGAAGGCGTGGTCGGCATCTCGCTGTTCATGGGCGGTGAATCCACCCCCAGCCGCGGGGTGGTGCAGAGCGCCGGCGAGGGCTGGAGGCTGCGCGCATCGGCCATCAAGGAGGAGTTCAATCGCTCGCACCCGGTGATGCACCTGCTGCTGCGCTACACCCAGGCGCTGATCACCCAGATGGCCCAGACGGCGGTGTGCAACCGCCACCACTCCCTGGACCAGCAACTGTGCCGCTGGCTGCTGCTGAGCCTGGACCGCCTGCCCGGCAACGACCTGGTGATGACCCAGGAACTGATCGCCAACATGCTCGGCGTGCGCCGAGAAGGCGTCACCGAGGCTGCGATGAAGCTGCAGAAGCTAGGCCTGATCCGCTATGCCCGCGGCCACATCACCGTGCTGGACCGCCCGAGGCTGCAAGCGCGCAGCTGCGAGTGCTACGAGGTGGTCAAGAAGGAATACGACCGCCTGCTGCCGGTGCAACTGGCAGCCTGATGCGCCTCGAACATCTGGTTGTGCCTTTGTTCGACAAAGCACAGACCGGCGCCATGCACCGAACCAGACTGAGCACCTTGCACGCTGCGACGCCGGCGCCCGGGGCACTCGGGTACCGTGGCGGCCACTCTGTGGAGCACCCCCTTGGAAACTGCCCAGAACCATCTGCTTGAATTGCTGCCCGCTGATGATCGGCAACGCATCCTGGCGCACTGTGACGCAGTGCAGCTGGCGCCGGGCGATGTGCTTTGCGAGGCCGACACGCCGCTGCTGTATGCCTACTTCCCGGTGGACGGCTTCATCTCGCTGCTCACCCGCACCGAGGACCACCCAAGCCTGGAAGTCGGCATGGTCGGCCGCGAGGGCCTGGTCGGCGCAGCGCTGGCACTCGGTGTGACAGAGTCGCCATTGGAGGCGCTGGTACAAGGGCCGGGCCAGGCTTGGCGCATCCCTGCGGCGGCACTGCGGCGCGAACTGGCACGCAGCGCGGCGTTGCGGCAGACGCTGCAGCACTATCTATATGTGACGATGGCGCAGATGGCTTCGTCGGCCGCCTGTCTGCGGTTCCATCTGATCGGCCCGCGCCTGGCGCGCTGGCTGCTGATGAGTGCAGACCGGGCCCATGCCGACCACTTCCAGGTGACGCATGAGTTCCTGGCACGCATGCTGGGTGTGCGCCGGGTGGGTGTGACCGTGGCCGCTGGCGTATTGCAGCGCCAGGGCCTGATCGCCTACCACCGCGGAAAGGTGACGGTGAGAAACCGCACCGGCCTCGAAGCCGCTGCATGCCCTTGTTATGCGCGGCAACATCTGGCGTACCAGACGCTGTTGGATTGAAGCCGGGTGTGCGCCCCACCGTCCGGTGCGGACCGGCGGGGCGCAGCCTTCAAGCTTTCAACCCATCAACCTGTCGACCTGCCAACCCATCAGCACGTCAGCGGCGTGAGCGGCCCGTCAGGCCTAGCAGCACCACCAGCGCAGCGCCAACTGCCGCAGCCATCAGCACGGCCTTGACAGGTTCATCCTGGATGTAGCCGACGGTGCGCTCGCTGGCGCGGTGGGCGCTGGCGCGCACCTGGCGGCTGCCGTCACGCAGTGCGTCCCGGCCACGCTGGCTGAGCTGGCCTGCGGCGGCCTGCAATTGGCGCGCCGATTGCGACAGGCTGTCCAGCGCATGGTGGGCGGCGTCGGCACCGGCCTGGATGGCGGTGTCGCTGCGCTGGGTGGCGCGGTCGATCACGTTGCTGGCGGCGCTCATCATCGTGTTGTCGTTCATGTGGGGTCCTTGGAGTTGGAGTGGAGTGGAGGGAGTCATGGCTTGCGGATCAGGCCAAACAGGAAGCTGAGCACAGCCAGGATCACGAAGACGAAGAACAGGATCTTGGCGATACCCACTGCGCTGGTGGCAATGCCCCCGAAGCCGAAAATGGCGGCAATCAGCGCAATGACAAGAAATACGACGGCGTAGTGCAGCATGGGGATCTCCTGTGAGGGCCGGCCGGTGGCCGTTGTGGAGCCTTCAGTGTGCGGCCGGCCTGACCGCTGCCGTAGCGGCGGGGTTGCCGACCTGCCGTAGGACGGCGCCCACACCGCGCCGGTCATGCAGGCTGCTCGACCGGCAGATGGACCTCGAGACAGGTGCCCGCACCCGGCGCACTGGTCAGGTGCAGGCTGCCGTGCTCGGCCTGCACCCGGTAGCGCATGCCCACCAAGCCGCAGCCACCGCGCGGCAGCGCAGCGGGGTCGAAGCCGACGCCGTCGTCACGCACCTGCAAGTGCACCTGGCCACCGGCCTGGTGCAGCACCAGCCACACCTGGCTGGCCTGGGCATGCTTGCTGATGTTGGTGATCGACTCCTGCACCAGGCGGAACACCATCAGCTCGGCCTGCGGCTGCAGTTGCACCGGCTGCAGCGCACAGTGCACCGGAATGCCGGACGCCAGTGAAAACTGATCGGCCAGGTTCTGCAGCGTGGGCACCAGG
>JBBRJU010000155.1:0-6059 GCA_038218895.1 Burkholderiales bacterium | reverse complement strand
GCGGTGATCAGCTTGGGCGCCGGCTTGCCCGGGATCAGCGCGGTGGTGATGATGATGTCGGCGTCCTTGGCCTGCTTGGCGTACATCTCGCGCTGGGCCTGCAGAAAGCCCTCGCTCATCACCTTGGCATAACCACCGCCGCCCGAGCCTTCTTCTTCGTAGTCGACCTTGACGAATTCACCGCCCAGCGACACCACCTGGTCGGCCACCTCGGCGCGGGTATCGTTGGCGCGCACAATGGCGCCCAGCGCGGCAGCAGTGCCGATCGCCGCCAGGCCGGCAACACCGGCACCTGCAATAAAGACCTTGGCCGGCGGTACTTTGCCGGCGGCGGTGATCTGGCCGTTGAAGAAGCGGCCGAAGGCATTGGCCGCCTCGATGACGGCGCGGTAGCCGCTGATGCCGGCCATGGAGGTGAGCGCGTCCATCTTCTGCGCGCGGCTCAGCTGGCGCGGCAGCGCGTCGATGGCCAGCACGGTGGCCTTGCGGGCCGCCAGTTGCTGCATCAGCTCCGGGTTCTGCGCCGGCCAGATGAAGCCGATCAGCGTGGCACCTTCGCGCAACTGGGCTGCTTCGTCCGGGCTGGGCACACGCGCCTTGAAGATGATGTCGGCCTTGGCCCAGACTTCAGCCGCAGTGGGCAGCACCTCGGCACCCGCAGCGCGGTAGGTGGCATCGGCAAAGTTGGCAGCATCGCCAGCACCACTTTGCACCGCCACCGAGAAGCCCAGCTTGATCAGCTTTTCCACCACGTCGGGCACGGTGGCAACCCGCTTCTCGCCGGCTGCCGTTTCTGTCGGCACACCAATCAGCAAACCCATGAAATGAACTCCTCAGTTGTTGTGAGCACCGGGGCCGGACGTGTCTCGGCCGTCGGTTGGGCCGCAGCCACTGCAAGAAGCTTACCCGACCCGGCGCCGACGGCCGTCGCCACCGTGACCCGCCGCACGGCCGAGCCACGGCTAGCATGCAGCGCATGTCAGAGCTCCGCTGGAAACCCAGTGTCACCGTGGCCGCCGTGGTCGAGCAGGACGGGCGCTTTCTGTTGGTCGAAGAGATGACGGCCGACGGCCTGATGCTGAACAACCCGGCCGGCCACCTCGACCCCGGTGAAACACCGGAACAGGGCGCGGCGCGTGAGTGCCTGGAAGAAACCGCCTGCGCCTTCACGCCGCAGTGGCTGGTGGGGGTGTACATCGCGCGGCGGCAGCGGCCGGCGGCCGATGGCGGGCCGGCCGAAGACATCACCTACCTGCGCTTTGCCTATGGCGGCCGCGTCGGCGCGCCCGACCCCGGCCGCACGCTGGACGCGCCGGTGGTGCGCACCCTGTGGCTGACACCGGCCGAGGTGCGGGCCAGCGCCGCACGCCACCGCAGCCCGCTGGTGCTGCGCTGCATCGACGACCACCTGGCCGGCGTGCGGCATCCGCTGGGCGTGGTGGGCGCCGACCGCTCCCTCTGGACCTGAGAACGCGAGAACGCTGATGAACGATGTGCTGCAGTTCGGCCCGGTGGCCGTGCACCTGGGTGAAAAATCCGGCAAATACCCTGACGGCAACCAGGTGATCGTGCAGGGTGCCGACCTGCGGGTCGCCTTCGACACACCGCTGGTGAGCAACCGCATCGGCCCGGCATTCGACAGCGTCGACATGGTCGTGCTGGGCCATGTGCATGAAGACCACATGACCGGTCTGCACCGCGTGCCGCAGGCCGCTGTGCAGGTGCATGCCGCCGACCTGGCGGCGGCACAGAGCTGGGCAGGCCTGTCGCGCCACTTCGGCTACCCGCCCGAGGTGCTGGGCCCGATGCACGACAAGCTGCGCGCCGAGTTTTTTTACCACCCGCGGCCCGACGCCACCGCCTATGCCGACGGCGCGGTGTGGCAGCTGGGAGGCGGGGTCAGCGTGCGGGCCCAGCATCTGCCCGGCCACACCGCCGGCCACTGCGCGCTGATCGAGCAGAGCCACGGCGTGGCCTTCATCGGCGACATCGACCTCTCCGGCTTCGGCCCCTACTACGGCGATGCCACGTCCAACCTGGCCGATTTCCGCCGCAGCCTGGCAGCGGTGGCCACGCTGGACGCGCAGGTGTGGGTGACCTCGCACCACCGCGCCGTGCTGACCGACCGCGCCGAATTCCTGGCCCAGCTGGCCGCCTTCACGGCCAGGCTGGACGAGCGCGAGGCGCGCTTGCTGGCGATGCTGGCGCCCGGGCCGCAGACCATGGACGACCTGGTGCGCCAGCGCCTGCTGTACCCGCCAGAGCATGACGCGCAGTGGGTCGGCTTCGCCGAGCGCCGCAGCATCGACATGCACCTGGACGAACTGCTGGCCGATGGCCGGGTGCGGCAGCAGGACGACGGCCGCTACCGGCTGGCTTGACCGGGCACGGGCACAACGGCGGGAGCGGGGGCGGCTGGCGCCAGCCGCAGTTCCAGGATCTCGTCGCCATGCCCGTCCAGCACACCGGTGGGCTGCCAGCCCAGGCGGCGGTAGAAGCCGTGCGAGCGGCTGGCGGGGTCGGTGCTGCAGCCCAGGTGCAGCCGCGTCCAGCCCAGGCTGGCCAGTTGCGCCACCACGCGCGCCAGCAAGTCGCGGCCCAGGCCCTGGCCTTCGAAGGCGGGCAGCAGCGCCAGCACCAGCACCTCACCGGTGTGGCGGTCGCCGAAGCAGTAGCCCACCAGCGTGTCGCCCTGCAGGACCACATGGCCCGGCGTGTCGCCGCTGCGGATGCCCGCTGCCCAGCTGGCCGCGGTGATGCCGTAGGCCGCCAGCCGGTCGGGCGGCACGGCGTTCTGCCGGGTGCGGCCGCGCAGGTCGATGCAGGCGGGTGCGTCATCGGGCACGGCCGGGCGGTGGGTCAGGTGCATCGGCAGGATTGTGCGGATGAATTGCGGACAATCCCGGCCATGAAACCCCAACGCGTGGTCGTCGGCCTGTCCGGCGGCGTTGATTCGGCCGTCACCGCCTGGCTGCTCAAGCAGCAGGGGCATGAGGTGATCGGCATCTTCATGAAGAACTGGGAAGACGACGACGACAGCGCATATTGTTCGTCGAACATCGACTTTGTCGATGCTGCGGCGGTGGCCGATGTGATCGGCATCGAAATCGAACATGTCAACTTCGCAGCCGACTACAAGGACCGGGTGTTTGCCGAGTTCCTGCGCGAGTACGAGGCCGGCCGCACGCCCAACCCCGACGTGCTGTGCAATGCCGAGATCAAGTTCAAGGCTTTTCTGGACCATGCGATGCGCCTGGGTGCCGACAAGATCGCCACCGGGCATTACGCCCGGGTGCGCGCCGTGCTGGGCCCGGCCGCCGCCGGGCCGCCCGGAGATCAGGCGCGCAGCGACGCGCACGCCGTCCGGTTCGAATTGCGCAAGGGCCTGGACCCGCTGAAGGACCAGAGCTATTTTCTGCACCGCCTGAGCCAGGCGCAGCTGGCCAAGACGCTGTTTCCGGTGGGCGAGCTGCCCAAGACCGAGGTGCGCCGCATTGCTGCCGAGGTGGGCCTGCCCAACGCCAAGAAGAAGGATTCGACCGGCATCTGCTTCATCGGCGAGCGGCCGTTCCGGGAATTCTTGAACCGCTACCTCAGCCACCAGCCCGGCCCCATCGTCGATGACCGCGGCCGTCGCATCGGCGCGCATCTGGGCCTGAGCTTCTACACCCTGGGCCAGCGCCAGGGCCTGGGTATCGGCGGGGTCAAGGAACAAGGTGCGGCGCGCGGTGCCGGCGACCACGCGCCCTGGTTCGTGGCGCGCAAGGACCTGGCGCGCAACACCCTGGTGGCCGTGCAGGGCCACGACCACCCCTGGCTGCAATCGAAGGCGCTGGTGTTCGACGACGCCAGCTGGGTGGCCGGCACGCCGCCAGCCGATGGCAGCCTGGCCGCCAAGGCCCGCTACCGCCAGGCCGACGCCAGCTGCCGCCTGGCTGCACAAGGCGGTGGCCGGTTTGCGCTGCAGTTCGACGCGCCGCAATGGGCTGTCACGCCCGGGCAGTCGGCCGTGCTGTACCACGGCGATGTCTGCCTGGGCGGCGGGGTGATCGCCAGCGCCGGCACGCTGGATTGACTGGCCTGGCGCCAAGCCGAGGTGGCGCCGGGCCGATAGACCGGCAGGGACGACCGCGCTGGGTGCAGCGGTTTGATGTCAGGGCCGGGCGGCGCTGGCCCGCTGTACCGGCACCAACGGCCGGGCGGCCGGCAATGTCTCGCCGCAGAAACCGAAGTTCAGCGCGGGCTGCTTGCCGCTGATCAGCTCGGCCAGGGCCTGGCCGGAGCCGGCACCATGGGTCCAGCCCAGCGTGCCATGGCCGGCGTTCAACCACAGGTTGGGCAGGCTGCTGCGGCCGATGTAGGGGATGTTGGTCGGCGTGCTCGGGCGCAGGCCGGTCCAGTAGTTGGGCGTGCTGGTGTCGGCCACGCCGGGGAACAGCTCCTCATAGCGCTGCACCAGGGCCGCGCAACGCTTCTGCGCGGTGCTGCCGCCCAGCGATGTGTCGTAGCCCGCCAGCTCGGCCGTGCCGGCGATGCGGATCTGGTCGCCCAGCCGGCTGATCGCGATCTTGCGCGTGTCGTCGAGCAGGCTGACCACGCTGGCGTCCTGCGGGCGCTTGAGCTTCAGCGTGGCCGAGTAGCCCTTGGCCGGATAGATGTTCAGCCAGATGCCCAGCTGCCGCAGCATCGGCGCGGTGTAGCTGCCCATGGCCGCCACGTACTGGTCGGCCACCAGGGTGCGCACCGGCGCCTTGCTGCCATCGGCCAGGCTGCGCACGCGCACGCCGCTGATCTGCCCACCTGCGGTGTCGATGCGCTCGATGGCGGTGTTGTACAAAAAGGTGGCGCCGCGCGCCTGGCACAGTGCGGCCAGCTTCTGGGTGAACACCTGCGCATCGCCCGATTCGTCGCTGGGCGTGAAGGTGCCGCCGTGGATCTTCGGCCCGAAGGCGGCCAGCGCCGGCTCCACCTGCAGCACCGCCGCGCGGTCCATCACCCGGCGGTCGACACCGTACTTGCGCATCAGCTCGGCGCCTGCGGCGCCGGCGTCGAAATCGGCCTGCGACGAGAAGAAGTGCAGGATGCCGCGCTCCAGCCGGTCGTACTGGATGCCGGTGGCTGCCACCACGCCCTTCAGCGACTCATGGCTGTAGCGGCCCAGCGCCACCAGTTGGCGCACATTGCGCTCAAACGCGGCGTCGTTGCACTGGGTCAGAAAGGACAGGCCCCAGCGCCACTGGTGCGGGTCGAGCTTGGGGCGGAACAGCAGCGGGGAGTCATCGCGCAGCAGCCACTTCGCCACCTTGAAAGGCGCGCCCGCATGGGCCCAGGGTTCGCAGAAGCTCACCGAGATCTGCGCACCGTTGGCAAAGCTGGTCTCCAGCGCCGCCTCGGGCTGTCGGTCGACCATGGTGACCTCGTGGCCCTCGTTCAGCAGATGCCAGGCAGAGGACACGCCGATGATGCCGGCGCCGAGAACGATGACGTGCATGCAAAGCTCCTGCAGGCACAGCGCCCACACTTTGATTCTCGCCAATCAAGCCGAGAAGATGAAGATTCATTCATGTTATTCCTTAATCATCAGTCAAACTGATAACACTCGGTCTGTTGTCGAGCACGGGCGCAGCGGCCTGCCCGGCGGCGCCGTTGTATCCTGGCTGGCCAGCCGGGGTTGGTACCCGGCGGCGTCGCACGTCGTGCATGCACTGCGCCAGCAGGTCCCTCGACGGCAGTTCTGCGGCAGGTCTGGGGCAGGTCTGCTGCAGGACTGGCTGCAGGCCGTGGCACGGTGGCGTGCCGGCTTGTGACCTTGTTCACACCCAGACGCCAGACCCGGCCAGCGCACCGGATGGACCCAGCAACTCCTCCATCTGCGGGATGCGCATTCGGTGTGCAGATGTGAATATTGCCCGCACAAGCTGGCGGGACAAGAGTTCCAATGGTTTGCTGCAACCCGCCTCGGGTTCCCCAGCGTCCACCGCCGAGAGACGTCATGACAGCCTCCGCCACGCCCAGCCTGATTGCCCGCCTCACCCGGCGCCGCCCGCGCGCGCCGCGTC
>JBBRJU010000154.1:0-6066 GCA_038218895.1 Burkholderiales bacterium | reverse complement strand
ACGCGAGCGGGTGGCGTCGATGCTGCACGGCCTGGGTGCCGACGAGGTGGAGTCGCTGATCGCCGAGCGTGGCGAGGCCGAGGTGGGTTGCGACTTCTGCGGCGCGGTGTACCGGTTTGATCCGGTCGATGTGGGCGGCCTGTTCACCGCCGGGCGTGAAGCGCCGCCGGCGCCCGATCACCTGCACTGAGCCACCGCGCGCGCCAGGCGCGCCCGGCGCGCGCTGCCCTGCCGGATCAGGCGTTCAGGTTGGTGCTGCTGCGCAGCGGCGCGCTCAGCCCGCTGGCGGTGTAGACGCGACCGACCGGCTCGGCCGTACCGGGCATCAGCACGTCGATGGCGCGGTCGAGTGCTGCGGTGGCACGCGACAGCGCCTCGCGCTGGCGGGCCAGTTGGGCGCTGGCGCGCGCCAGCCGCAGGCGCATGGCCTCGGGCACGCCACCATGGCGAGCGGCATGCATGAAGGACTGCACCGCCACGGCCAGCGCGCCGTGCAGCTCCTGGGCCCGCAGTTCGATGGCCTGCACATCGCGCTCGCGCAGTGAATCTGCCAGTGCACCCAGGCGCTGTTCAACATGGGCCACCAGCGGCTCCAGCGACTGCGTCAGCCGGTCTGGCCCATCAGGCCGATCGAGCCCATCAGGCTGATCGAACCCGCCAGGCCCGACGGCCGGCTCCAGGCGCACGTCGACATCCATGGGCTGCTGCTGCGCCACGGCTGGGCAATGCTCAGCGCTTGCCCACCGCGCCCAGCAATTCCTGGGCGTTGGCGATGAGCTTGTCGGCAATCGCGCCCGCATTGACGGTGAACTTGCCGTCGCGGATGGCGTCAGAGATGCGCTGCACCTTCTCGGCGTCAAACACGCCTTCCTGGCCGCCGGCTGCGAGCTGCGCTACCGTGGGAGACAGCGCCACCTTGGCACTGGCCTCCACGCTGGCGGTCGTTGCCGCAGCTGGCGTTGCCGCCGCACCGGGTTTGCGTTCGTTGACGGCCGAGGCGGCCGCAGTATTTTCGAGATGACCGATCTTCATGATGGACTCCAGCAGAGGGGGCCTGCATACCGGACCCTGAGACATGTATGGGGTATCGGCGTGGCCAGAACGGACTTTAGGGCTTGGGCATCGAAATTTCGCGTGTCCCCTCGTCGGCAGGTGGGCTGGCATGCGGCGCGGCCGGTGTTCACAGTGCCACCTCCAGCCGCCGCTCGGCGGTGGCGATGCCACTGATGATGCGGCCACTGTCGGTGCGCACCCGTGCGTTCTGGCCCTCCAGCCCGGGGCCCATGGCCTGGCCTTCGCTGGTGATGGCGTACCCCGGCCCGACGCCGATGATGCGCACCGTGTCACCGGTGTTGAACAGTTGGCGCGTCTTCAGGTCGGCCAGGCGCAGCGCGTCGCCGGCAGACAGGCTGCGCTGCAGCGTGCGGCCGATCACTGAGTCGGCGTCGCTGATCGCCGCATCGGCGCGCTCGGCCAGGTCGACGTCGGCCGTGGCCAGGTACCTGGCTTCCAGCACGGTGCCGGCGGGCAGCGCCGTGGTGGCCACCAGCGACGGCGCCCACAGGCGCACCGTGACCGGCAAGAACACGTTCCAGCGTGCCGGTCCCTGTGCGCAGCGCAGCCCCAGCCGGCTGCGGCCAAGAGGACGCACACCGCTCGGCAGATAGGGCACCACCTGGGCGCAGGGCGCCAGCTTCAGGTGCGGCGCCAGCTGGCCCACCACCACCTCGATGCGCGGCGCCTGCCGCGCGCTGCCCCACAGCACCAGCACGGCATCCTGCGCCATGCGCTGCACCTCGGCCCGCACAGCCTCGGTCAGTGGCGACGCGCCCGCTGCGGCCAGCGGGCTGGGCGGCGCGCTGGTCATGCCCGCACCCGCACCCGCACCCGCACCCGCACCCGCACCCGCACCCGCACCCGTACCCGCACCTGTGCCTGTACCTGTACCTGTACCTGTACCTGTACCTGTACCTATACCTGCACCCGCAGTTGCAGCCGCACCTGAATCCGCAATAGCAGCTGCACCCGCCAGCAGCGCGACAGCGGCCAGCACAATGCGGCAGCGGTGCCACAGACAGGGCAATCGGCGGACGGACGGGTGGACAGGCGGGCACTTGATCACCGGGGGATGGTGCGCGCAGGCAGCCCGCCGCATTGCCTGGAATTGCCTGGTGATGCGCAGTCTGTTCCGGCGCATGTTGGTGTGCTGGCTGCCGACAATCGGCTCGCATCGACACCCCTGGCCGATGTGCCAGCCGTCACGAGGGGACGTGCATGCAGAACCGACTGACCCAAGCGCTCGACTTCCAGTCTCAGGCCCTGCTGCTGCGGTCCGAGCGCCAGCGGCTGATCGCCAGCAACATCGCCAATGCCGACACGCCGGGCTACCAGGCCCGCGAGATGGACTTTGCGAATGCGCTGCGCCAGGCCACCGGCACCACCGTGCCCGGCACGGCGCCGCTGGCCTTGGCCACCACCAGCCCGGGCCACGACCCAGCCGCCATCCACCTGCGCTCGACCGCAAGCCTGCTGTACGCCCGCCACAGCCAGGACGCCATCGACGGCAATACCGTCGACATGGACCGCGAACGCGCCAGCTTCACCGACAACACGGTGAAGTACGAGGCCACGCTGCGTTTCATCAACGGCAGCGTGCGCTCGATGCTCGAAGCGATGAAGAGCCACAACCAATGACGGGCTTGACCCCTCCCCGTCGCGACTGCGTCGCGCCTTGCAGGCCGCGCCAGGCCAGAGGCCTGGCCCTTCGGCGGGCACAAACGGCAGGCCGTTTTTGCCCCGCCTCAGCCCGCAGGGGGCAACGCCGGCGGCCCGGCGGAGCCGGTTCCGCAGCGTCTGCTTGGTTGGGCCGGCGGTGCAGATCCCGACCGCAGCAACCACCACCAGGAACACTGAAATGAGCATGTTCAAGATCTTCGACGTGTCGGGCAGCGCGGCCAGCGCGCAGACCCAGCGCCTGAACGTGGTGGCCAGCAACGTGGCCAACGCCGACACCGTGGCCGGGCCCGATGGCCAGGCCTACAAGGCGCGGCATGTGGTGTTCCAGTCGCTGCTGATGGGCGACGCCACGGCCACCGGGGTGCAGGTGAGCCAGGTGGTCGAAAGCCAGAACGAGGGCCGGCGTGTGCATGACCCCAAGCATCCGGCCGCCGATGCGCAGGGTTATGTCACTTACAGCAACGTCAATCCGATCGAGGAGATGGTCGACATGATTTCGGCATCTCGCTCCTACCAGAACAACGTGGAAGTGATGAACACCGCCAAAGGCCTGCTGTTGAAGACCTTGCAGATGGGCCAGTCGTGATGCACTACCCCCACTCCAGGAGCCTTGCATGAGCAGCGTCAGTTCCCCCGGCAGCAATGCCTTCCTCTCCAGCCTCGGAGGCAGCAGCAGCGCGGCCAGGGCCGTCAACGACGGTGCCACCACCGCCAAGGAAGCCAGTGACCGGTTCCTGAAGCTGCTGGTCACCCAGTTGCAGAACCAGGACCCGATGAACCCGGTGGACAACGCGCAGATGACCTCGCAGATGGCGCAGATCAGCACCGTCAGCGGCATCGAGAAGCTCAACACCACGGTGGAACGGCTGAACGGCCAGTTCGTGCAGATGCAGGCAGTGCAGGGCGCCGGCCTGGTCGGCAAGGACGTGCTGATCCAGGGCGACCGGATGTCGGTGGTCGACGGTATGCCGCAGGCCATCTTCGAGCTGGGCAGCCCCGCCAGCCGGGTGAAGGTGGAGGTGCTCAGCCCCGCCGGCCGCCTGGTCGACACCATCAACCTGGCCACCACCGCTGCCGGCCGCCACGACCTGCCCTGGGCTGCCGGCAAAGATCTGCCCGACGTGGCCAGCTACCGCTTTCGCATCACCGCCGGCACTGGTGCCACCCCGATCGATGCCATTTCCCTGACACGCGACAAGGTCGATGCGGTGAACACCGGCGGCAGCTCGCTGACGGTCGAGCTCGAACGTGCGGGCCGCGTGCCTTATACCCAGATCGCCGCGCTGGATTGACCGCGACGCCAGCTTTTCACCACCCGGGCGGCTGCCACGGCCGGCCCGGCGCCGTTTCCCCAGGAGAGTTTTGATGAGTTTCCAGCAAGGTGTCTCCGGCCTCACCGCCTCTGCACGCAATCTCGAGGTGATCGGCAACAACGTGGCCAACGCCAGCACCGTGGGCGCCAAGGTGGCGCGTGCCGAGTTTGCCGATGTGTATGCCCGCGCGGTCTCGGGCGGTGCCAGTTCCATCGGCCTGGGTGTCAGCCAGACGGCGGTGACACAGCAGTTCTCGCAGGGCAGCTTCAAATCCACCGACGGCCCGCTGGACATGGCCATCAACGGCGGCGGTTTCTTCCAGTTGAAGGACCTGAGCGGCAACAACCAGTACAGCCGCAACGGCCAGTTCAAGGTCGACCGTGACGGCTTCATCGTCAACACCCAGGGCGCGCGCCTGCTGGGCTACCCGGCCAATGACCAGGGTGTGCTGGTGCCGGGCCAGGCCCAGCCGATGGTGCTGCCCACTGCCGGCATCAAGCCCAGCGTGACCACGGCCGTCACGCTGGAGCTGAACCTGGATGCACGCGCCGCCAACTCCTTCGACCCGGCGGTCTCGCCGGCGCTCGACTTCAACGACGCCAAGACCTACAACAACGCCACGTCGGTCAATGTCTACGACAGCAAGGGCCAGGAGGTCTCGCTGACCTACTACTTCCAAAAGGTATCGGCCGACACCTGGAACGTCTATGCCGGCGCCAATGGCGCGGTGGTCAACCCCGATGGCAGCGGGATGCCGCAGCCCATCACCACGATCACCTTCCCGCCCAATGGCACGGCGCCGATCAACCCCAGCGACGCCGCGCTGCCGCTGGAACTGATCCCGTTCGACGTGCCGGCCACCAGCAACTTCCAGGGTGCGGTGACCGAGCCGATCAACGGCCTGGAACTGGACTTGTCGACGCTGACGCAATATGGCGCCATCTTCGGCGTCACCAATGTCACGCAGGACGGTTTCCCGCCCGGGCAGCTCAACGCCATCAAGGTGCAGCCGAACGGCATCATCCTGGCCACATAGTCCAGCGGCCAGAGCACGCCGGTCGGGCAGATCGAGCTGGTCACCTTTCGCAATGTGCAGGGCCTGCAGCCGCTGGGCGGCAATGTGTGGGGCTCGACCTATGAATCGGGCGACGCGGTGCCCGGCACACCCGGCAGTGGCAACCTGGGGGTGCTGCAGGCCGGCGTGGTGGAAGAAAGCAACGTCGACCTGACGCAGGAACTGGTGGCCATGATGGTGGCCCAGCGCATCTACCAGGCCAACGCGCAGACGATCAAGACGCAGGATTCGGTGCTGCAGACACTCGTCAACCTGCGTTGATGCTGACAGGCTGAATCCCGATGGACCGCGTGATCTACCTGGCCAGGGCCGGCGCCAAGGCCAACCTGCAGCGCCATGACGTGCTGGCGCACAACCTGGCCAATGCATCGACCACCGGCTTCCGTGCCGAGATGACGGCCTTCCGTGCCGTGCCGGTGCTGGGCGACGGCGCCAGCACCCGGGTCTACGCCATCGAGACCACGCCCGGCTACAACCCCGATCCGGGCCCGGTGGCTGCCACCGGCCGCAACCTGGACGTGGCGATGAAGGGCAATGCCTGGCTGGCAGTGCAGGCGGCCGACGGCACCGAGGCCTACACCCGTGCCGGCGCGCTCGATGTCAACACCGAGGGCATGCTGGTCACCCGCGGCGGCCTGCAGGTGGTGGGCGATGGCGGGCCGGTCACGATCCCGCCCAATGCGCAGGTGCTGATCGGCGGCGACGGCACGGTGACCGCCACGGTGGGCAATGCCGCACCGCAGGGGCTGGGCCGCCTCAAGCTGGTGACGCCCGAGGCGCCGATGCTGCGCGGCATCGACGGCCTGTTCCGCGCTGCAGCGGGCGATGATCTGCCCGCCGATGCCACCGCTGGTCTGCAGACCGAGGCGCTGGAGGGCAGCAATGTCAGCCCGGTCGAATCGATGGTGGCGATGATCGCCGCCGCGCGCCAGTTCGAGCAGC
>JBBRJU010000153.1:0-6071 GCA_038218895.1 Burkholderiales bacterium | reverse complement strand
GGGGGGGGGGGGGGGGGGGGGGGGGGGGGGGGGGGGGGGGGGGGGGGGGGGGGGGGTGGGCGTGCTTTTTTGGTTCTTCCCCCGGCGCGTATTTCGGCGGGTGGCGCGGCGCGCCGCAGACACCCCGGCGCCATTAGACTTTGCATTGACGCACGCAGATGCGCCGCCACCTCCTGCCGGCCTGACCGCTGCCCCGCATGCCCCTCCCGTTGCCTGACCCTGCCGAGCCGGCCGCAACGCCCACGCCCGACACCGCAGCGTTTGACCTGCTGCCTGTGCCAGTCGCCTGGTGTGATGCGCAGGGCCGCTGGCTGGGCTGCAATTCGGCCTTTGCCGATTTCACCGGCCAGCGGGCCGACCCTGCGGGCGGGCTGGCGCTGCCTGGTGGCCTGACTGGGGTGCTGCATGCAGCGCATCCTGGTCCAGCAGTTGCAGCCGGGTCGCTGGCCGCGTGCTTGCGGCACGGCGCCGCTGCCGACCACCTGCCCTGGATCGGCCAGGGCGCGCAGGGCCAGGTGCTGGCCGCCCGCCTGAGCCTGCGCCGCCATGGCCCCTGGCGCATCGTGACGCTGCTGCCAGTGGCCGAACCTGCGGCGCACGCGCCGACCACAGCGCCGGCAACAGCGGTGCCTGCAACAGCGGTGCCGGCGGCAGCCCCCTGGGCCAGCCAGGCCGTCCGCCCGACATGGATCGACGCCATGGACAGCGACCAGCAGCTGGCCCATTTCGGCACCTGGACCCATGACCTGCGCAGCGGCGCGCGGCACTGGGACGCCCAGGTGTGGCTGTTCTGGGGCCGGACGCCGCAGGCCGGCGCGCTGGATCTGGACGTGGCACTGTCCTGCATTCACCCCGACGACCGGGCCGAGACGGTGGCCCTGCACCAGCGGTCGATGGCTGCGCCCGGGCGCTACGCCCACCGCTACCGCGTGCTGGACCCGGCCGGTGGGGAGCACCGCATCCGCACGCTGTGGCAAGTGCAAGCCGACACCAGCGGCAAGCCGGTGCAGGCCGACGGCATCGTCTTCGACGACACCGAGACGTTCCGCCTGGCGCAGAGCGCCAGCGATGCGCAATCGCAGCTGAACCTGGTGCTGGCGCTTGCCGACGTTGCCATCTGGGAGCACGAGGCCGCCACCGGCCTGCTGCGCACCAGCGCGCTGGGCTGGGCCTTGCTGGGCCTGCCGCCGCAGCCGCAGGGCCTGCCGCTGCCGCTGGTGCTGGAACGGCTGGACACCGAGGGCCGGCAGGCGCTGCAGGCGCAGCTGGGCACCACCACTGCGGGCACCGCAGCGGGTAGCGACCTGGACAGCGGCAGCGATGGCCCGAGCGACCTGGAACTGCGCTGCCGCCGCCCCGACGGCCAATGGCGCGCCCTGCTTACCCGCAGCGTGCGCCGGCGTGACACCCAGGGTCGCACACTGGGGCATGTGGGCGTGATGCTCGACCTGAGCGAGCGCTTCGACGCCCAGCAGCAGGCGCTGGCGCTGGCCCAGCGGCTGGAGATGGCCACCGCAGCCGCCGGGGTCGGTGTGTGGAGCGTGGAACTGGACGACCCGCCGCAGGTGCACTGGAATGCGCAGATGCGCCAGCTGCACGGCCTGGCGGCGGGCGCCGAGGCGCCGATGCCGCACCGCTACCTGGCCGAACATGTGCATGCGGCCGACCGGGCCACTGTCGAGAGCAGCCTGGACCTGCTGGCGCGGCGCAACGAGGGCCTGCTCGACATCGATCTGCGCATCGTGCAGCCTGACGGCCGGGTCCGCCGGCTGGCGACCCGCACCTCGGTGCGCGGCGGGCCGGGCCAGCGCCAGCTCAACGGCGTGGTGCTGGACGTGACCGACCGCCATGCCACTGAAGACCAACTGCGCCAGGCCATCGAACGCGCGGCGTTGGCCGCGCGGGGCGCAGGCATCGGCACCTGGGAATCCGACAATGACAACGCTGGCGGCTGGTGGGACGCGCAGATGTTCCGGCTGCGCGGCCTGGACCGCCCGGGCAGCCAGGTGTCGGGCCCGGAAATGCTGCAGTGGGTGCACCCGGACGACCGCGACGGCTGGCGCAGCCGCATGCTTGCGGCAACGCGCGAGGGCGGCGCCATCAATGCCGAGTTCCGCGTGGTGTGGCCCGACGGCACGGTGCGCTGGCTGGCCTCGCGCTCGACACTGGTGCGCGACGAGGGTGCTGGCGCGGTGCGGCGCATCGGCATCAATTGGGACACCACCGACACCCGCAACGCCGAGGCAGCCCGCCAGGAGCGCCTGCTGGCCCAGCGCGAGAGCCAGGCCAAGTCGCGCTTCCTGGCGCGCATCAGCCATGAGTTGCGCACGCCGCTGAATGCAGTGCTGGGCTTCTCGCAGCTGCTGCTGGTCGACACCGCCGAGGGCAGCGCCCCCGACCCCGCCACCTGGCGCAACCGGGTGCAGCAGGTGCAGGCCTCTGGCGAGCACCTGCTGGCACTGATCAACGATGTGCTGGAACTGTCCAGCCTGGAATCGGGCGAGCTGCCGCTGTCGCTGCAGCCGGTGGCGCTGGCGCCGCTGGTGCAGACCAGCCTGCCGCTGGTGGAGCTGATGGCGCAGCAGCACCGGGTGGCGTTGCACCTGGGCGTGCTGGGCGGCTGGGTGCTGGCCGACCCGGTGCGCCTGCGCCAGGTGCTGCTGAACCTGCTGTCCAACGGCATCAAGTACAACCGGCCCGGCGGGCGGGTGGCGGTGAGCGCCGAGACCCAGGGCGGCTGGTGGCTGCTGCGGGTCGAAGACACCGGCCGCGGCATGACCGAGGCCCAGCTGCAGCACCTGTTCGAGCCCTTCAACCGGCTGGGCGCCGAGCGCGACGGGCCCGCTGGTACCGGCATCGGCCTGGCGATCGTGCAGGCAGCGATGCAGCACATGGGCGGCGCGGTGCAGGTGCGCAGCACGCCGGGTGAAGGCAGCGTGTTCGAGCTGGCGCTGCAGCAGTCGGCACCGCCGCTGCCCACGGCACTGGCATGTGCCGCCGGTGGGCCGCTGCCGCCGGCGGTGCCGGCCCAGGGCAGCAGCCGGCCGCTGCTGCTCTACATCGAGGACAACGCCGTCAACATGCTGATCGTGCGCGAGCTGCTGCGCCAGCGGCCCGATCTCGACTTCGAAGGCGCGGTCGACGGTGCCAGCGGCCTGGCCGACGCGCGGCGGCTGCAACCCGCGCTGATCCTGCTGGACATGCAGCTGCCCGACACCGACGGCCATGCCGTGCTGCGCGCACTGCGGGCCGACCCGGCCACCGCCGGCATCCGCTGCATCGCGCTCAGCGCCAATGCCATGCCGGAGGACATCCGCAGCGCACGCGCCGAAGGCTTCGACGACTACTGGACCAAGCCGCTCGACCTGACCGCCTTCCTGCGGTCCCTGGAGACGCTGTTTGGCCGGGCGCCGGCTGCGGCGGCCTGAAACCATGTGAAGCGTGACAAGCCGCTACAGGTTCAGCCCACGCTGCCGAAACTGCGCTGTCAGCCCGTGTCTTCGACGTCAGCGCTGCACGCCCGCAGCCTCAGCCCCCAACCCCGACCCCAACCCATGCCACCTTCCCGCCGGAGGCCGAACAGCAGCAGCCTGCACTGCCGGCCTGGCTGCACTGCACGCACGGCCGGCACGGCATGGGTCGTTGCTGAACCGGTCTGATCGGCTGAGCCCACCACCATGCGCTGGCCGATGCTGTCGATCCGCAACACCGTGCTGCTGGCCATTGCCGCAGCCGTGCTGGCGCCCACCATGCTGCTGTGGCACCTGGAGCAACGGCTGACGCGTGAGGCCCAGGCGCCACTGATCGCGCAGAACCGCAGGGCCGTGCTGGTGATGACGGCCGACGCGCTGGTGCAGCCGATGTGGTCGCTGGACGCAGCGCGGACGCGCCAGGTGGCCCGACGGGTGCTGGACGAGCCCACTGTGCTGAGCCTGCGCCTCACCGAGAACCGGCCGCTGGCGCAGCCCACGGTGCTGGTGCGCGCGCAGCAGCCACCGTTGTCGGGTGTGGTCTTGACGGCCCCGATCCTGCACGAGGGCGAACAGCTGGGCACGCTGGAGATCTGGTTCGACCCCGCCCAGATCGACCGGCTGCTGGCCGACCGGCGCCAGGCCACCATCCAGCTGGCGGCGCTGCAGGTGTTGTTGAGTGTGCTGGTGCTGCTGGCGGTGCTGTACCGCCGGCTGCTGGCGCCGATCGGCCGGCTCAAGCGGCAAGCCAGCGAGATCGCGTCGCGTGCCGACGTGGAGCCGGTGCGCTGGGACCGCCGCGACGAGCTGGGCCAGCTGGGTGAACACCTCAATACAGTGCACCAGCAGATCGACATGCTGTTTGGCCAGCTCGAAGCCCAGAAGGCCGAGCTGCAGACGATCGCCCTGCACGACACCCTGACCGGCCTGCCCAACCGGATGCTGTTCCACGAACTGACCCAAGCCGCCGTGGCCGCAGCTGAACGCGACGGCGGGCGCCTGGCGCTGCTGTTCATCGACGTCGACCGCTTCAAGGCCATCAACGACACCCTGGGCCACGCTGCCGGCGACGCCGTGCTGGTGGCGCTGGCCGCACGCCTGCGCGCGGCGGTGCGCGCATCCGATGTGGTGTGCCGCCACAGTGGCGACGAGTTCCTGGTGCTGCTGCACGACGGCAGCCATTGGGATGAAGTGGCTGCCACCGCCGAACGCATGCTCAAGGGCATGGAGCGGCCGCTGGTCATCGACAGCCGGGAGGTGCAGGTGTCGGCCAGCGTCGGGGTGGCGTTCTACCCGGACGACGCCACCGACCCCGACACCCTGGTGCGCCATGCCGACACCGCCATGTATGCGGCCAAGAACCTGGGCCGTGCCCGGGTCAGCTTCTTTCGGGCCGAGTTCAATGCCCAGCTGCTGGCCACCGTGCAGCTGGAGCGTGAGCTGCGCCAGGCCCTGGCCGCCGACGAATTTGTGCTGCACTACCAACCGCAGGTGGACGCCGGCAGCGGCGCGCTGGTCGGCTGCGAGGCCTTGATCCGCTGGCAGCACCCGCAGCGCGGCATGGTGCCACCGGTGCAGTTCATCGGCGCGGCCGAGCAGTGCGGGCTGATCAGCGAGCTGGGCGCCTGGACGATCCGCAACGCCTGCGCCCAGATCGCCCGCTGGAAAGCCGCCGGCCTGGCCTTCGGCTGCGTGGCGGTGAACGTGTCGGCGCTCGAGTTCCGCAACCACCGGCTGGTCGACACCCTGACCCGCGCGATGGCCGACTTCGGTGTGCAGCCGCACGAACTGGAAATCGAGCTGACCGAGGGCGTGCTGATGACCGACACCCAGACCACGCAGCGCATCGTCGAGCGCCTGCACGGGCTGGGCCTGCCCCTGGCGGTGGACGACTTCGGCACCGGCTACTCGTCGCTGGCGTACCTGAAGCGCCTGCGGCCGTCGAAGATCAAGATCGACCGCAGCTTCATCACCGATCTGCCGGGCGACGAGGACGACCGGGTGCTGGTGCAGGCCATCGTGCAGCTGGCCAGCGCGCTGGGCATCCGGGTGGTGGCCGAAGGGGTGGAAACCCTCGCCCAGCGTGACTACCTGCACCGCATCGGCTGCGCCACGCTGCAGGGCTACCTGATCAGCCGGCCGCAGGCGGCCGAGGGCTTCGAGCGCTTTGTGGCGCAGAACGCCGACGTCGTCGACCAGCGCCTGCACGCAGAGTGCGGCGCCGGGGTCTGAGCACGTCAGCAACCAGGCGGCGGCACAAAGCGGCGAAAGCCGTCTTCCACCCACTGCGCAAAGCGCAGGCCAAGCGGGTCGGCAAAAGCCGGCGCAATCACCTGCGCGCCCACCGGCAGGCCTTGCGGGCTCAGCCCCAACGGGATGGCCGTGGCCGGCAGGCCGACGATGCCGGGGTAGCCGGCCCAGAACAGCGCATCGGTGCTGGGCTGGGTGTGGCCGTTGACCGGGATCATGCGGTCCCAGCGCTCGCCCTGCTGGTTTTGCTTGAAGGCGGGCGTGGTGGCGACCGGGCAGATCAACAGGTCATGCTGCTCGAAGAAGCTTGCCCATTGCTGGCGCAACGCGCTGCGCAGGGTGTCGATGCGG
>JBBRJU010000152.1:0-6073 GCA_038218895.1 Burkholderiales bacterium | reverse complement strand
CTCGTGCAGGTGAATCAGATCGGGCACCAGGTCCGCCCGGCGCTGGGCCTCGACGCACCGGGTCTTTCCCAAGATGATGGCCACCTCGCTGTACGTCAGCCGGGCGAGCGAGCGGATCACTGGCGGGTGGAAAGGGTAGGCGCAGATGGTGGCGGCGGTGCTGGCCAATACCCGCGGTGCCGAGGCCCAGCGCCGCGCCGACCTGGTGCCGCACCTGATCCACTTGCATGAGGTCTACCGCGCCCTGCTCAAGCAGCGCGCCGGGCGTGGCGCGATCGACTTCGAGAGCACCGAGACACAGATCGTCTGCGACGACAACGGCCGCATCGAGAAGATCGTGCCGCGCACCCGCACCGAGGCGCACAAACTGATCGAGGAATCGATGCTGGCGGCCAATGTCTGCGCGGCCGAGTTCATCGAATCCCACAAGCACCCGGCGCTGTTCCGCGTGCATGAAGGTCCCACACCCGAGAAGCGCTTGACGCTGCAGAACTACCTGCGCGCGCTGGGCATCGGCGTGAGCCTGAGCGACGATCCCAAGCCGGCCGAGATCCAGGCCATCGCCCAGGCCACCAAGGACCGGTTGGATGCGGCGCAGATCTCGTCGATGCTGCTGCGCTCGATGCAGCAGGCGGTCTACACCCACAGCAACGCCGGCCACTTCGGCCTGGCCTACGAGGCCTACGCCCACTTCACCAGCCCGATCCGGCGCTATCCGGATCTGCTGGTGCACCGGGTGATCAAGGCGCTGCTGCTGGGCAAGCGCTATCCGCTGGGCGGCGGCGCGATCGAGGCCACCGCCGCGTCGGCCCCGGCAGCCAAGACGATGCGCAAGGGCAGCAGGCCTGCCAAGGCGCCCACCAGCGCGCAGGATGCGGCGCTGTGGGAAGCCGCCGGTGCGCACTGCAGTGCCAATGAGCGGCGGGCCGACGAGGCATCCCGCGACGTGGAGGCCTGGCTCAAGTACCGCTTCATGCGCGACCACCTCGGCGAGGAATACGCCGGCACGGTGAGCGCGGCCACCAGCTTCGGCCTGTTCGTCACCCTCGACCAGTTGTACGTGGAAGGCCTGGTGCACATCACCGAGCTGGGTGGCGAGTACTTCCGCTTCGACGAAGCGCGGCAGGAGCTGCGTGGCGAGCGCAGCGGCATCAAGTACACCGTGGGTTCGCGGGTGCGGGTGCAGGTCAGCC
Organism: Burkholderiales bacterium; assembly: GCA_038218895.1. Classification (GTDB taxonomy): domain Bacteria; phylum Pseudomonadota; class Gammaproteobacteria; order Burkholderiales; family Burkholderiaceae_C; genus Pseudaquabacterium. The sequence goes on along the minus strand of JBBRJU010000152.1, from coordinate 4,880 downwards.
GGGTCGACCTGGACGGCCGCAAGATCGACTTCCGCCTGGTGCGCGAAGGCGAGACCGACGCGCTGGTGCCGCGCAAGTCCGCCGGTGGCAAAAGCGGTGGCGTGGCCGACACGCTGAAGGACGTGCAGTCGCGCGACCGCGCCGCCAAGGCCGCGCGTGCCAAGGCGGTGGCGTCGCGCGGTGCGCCTGCAGGCAAAAAGTCGCGTGGCGGCGCCAAGCCGGCCAAGCGCAGCACGCGTGGCTGAGCAGGCCTAGCCCGGCAGCGACGCGGCCATCGCGTCGATCAGATCGGCCGCCCGCAGCGGCAGCCGGTCATCACCGCCCTCTGCAGCGCGGCCGTGCAGCCACGCGGCGGCGGCAGCCGCTGCGTGCGCATCGGCACCACTGGCCTGCGACCACAAACCGCCCAGCCACCCGGCCAGCACGTCCCCGCTGCCGCCGGTGCCCAGCCGGGCATTGCCGGTCGGGTTGATCCAAGGCGTGCGCTGCGGGCTTGCGACCACGCTGCCGGATCCCTTCAACACCACCGTGGCGGACAGCGCATCGGCCAATGCCTGTGCCTGTGCCAGGCGGTCGGCCTGCACCGCCGCTGTGGTGCAGCCCAGCAGGCGCGCGGCTTCCAGCGGGTGCGGGGTCAGCACCGTGCACTGGCCGCGTGCGGCGCGGGCCCGCAGGGCCGCTTGCAGCGCCGCATCAGCCGCCAGGGCGTTCAGGCCGTCGGCGTCCAGCACCAGGTGCTGCGCATGTGCCAGCACGGTGGGCAGATGGGCGGCCACCAGGCTGCCGCCGCCGCAGCCGCACACCACGGTGGCGCGCTGCAGCAACGCGGGTTGCAGCGCATCGTCGGTGTGGCGGGGCATCAGTTCGGGGCGCTGCGGATCGGGTGCGGTGTCGCCGTCCAGCCGTGCAACATAGGTGCGGCCAGCGCCTGCAGCCAGCGCGGCGCGGCCAGCCAACATCGCGGCACCGCCCATGCCGGGCGCACCACCGAGCACCAGCACGTCACCGAAACTGCCCTTGTGCTGGGCATGGGCGCGGCCGGGCAGCAGGCGGTCGACCACCTGCGGGCCGCTGAGCCAGGCGCAGGCGGTGTCGGCAGCCGGTGTCACGCCCAGATCGTCCAGCCACACCAGGCCGGCCTGGTCGCGGCCCTGCGCAGTGAACAGGCCCGGCTTCAAGGTCAACAGCGCCAGGGTGTGGTCGGCCCGCACTGCAGTGCTGCCCAGCAGGCGGCCGGTGTCGCCGCACAGGCCGGTGGGCAGGTCGATGGCCAGCACCGGCCCCGCAGCGCCGTCGAGCGCCTGCACTGCGGCGGCGATGTCGCCATCGGGTGCGCGCCGGCTGCCCAGGCCCAACAGCGCATCGATGGCCAGGTCGTGGCCATCGATGCGCTCCGGCAAGCCGGCGGTGATGCACACGCCGGCCTGCTGCGCCAGCTGCAGCGCATGGGCTGCATCCGCCGGCCGCCGGCTGCCGTCGCCCAGCAGGCTGACCGCCACTTGCCAGCCCAGCGTGTGCAGATGCCACGCCGCCACCAGGCCGTCACCGCCATTGTTGCCTGGGCCGCAGGCCACCCAGGCCCGGCGTGCGCCAGGCGCCACTGCCACCGCCAGCCGCGCCACGGCGAGGCCGGCACGCGCCATCAGCGCATGCGGCGCCACACTGGCCAGGGCGGCGCATTCCAGGGCGGCCTGTTCGATCTGCCGGCTCGCGGCGCTGCCGTGCAAAGGCCAGGCGCGCTGTGAAGGCAGCACCTTTTGCGGGCCGGCGGCAGGGCGGGGCAGGAGCATGGTGTCGGGCGGGGGCGCGTGACGCTGCCTGGGTAGCGTGCGGCCCGGGGTTCGCCGCATTGGAAGTGCGCGTGCATTGTGCTGTACTGCCTCGACACAGGCACCACCGGGGCGCCGAATGAACTGCGGGAGAACTGGCGTGATGAACAAGCGTTTCTGGTGGGGTGTATCGGCCGCTGCGGCCCTGGTGCTGGCCGCAGGTGGTGCGCAGGCGCAGCAGTTTTTCCGCATCGGCACCGGCGGCACCGCCGGCACTTACTACCCGGTGGGCGGCATGATCGCCAACGCCGTGTCGCAGCCGGGCAAGCTGGTGGTCACCGCGCAGGCCAGCAATGGCTCGCTGGCCAATGTCACCGGCATTGCCGGCGGCGCGGTGGAATCAGGCTTCAGCCAGGCCGACGTGGCCAGCTGGGCCTACACCGGCAAGGGCGTGTTCGAGGGCAAGCCCAAGATCGCCGGCCTGCGCCTGATCGCCAACCTGTACCCGGAGAGCGTGCATGTCGTGGTGCGCAAGGGCTCGGGCATCAAGACGGTGGCCGACCTGCGCGGCAAGCGGGTGGCGCTGGACGAACCCGGATCGGGCACGCTGATCAACGCCCGCACCATCCTGGCCGCCTATGGCATCAAGGAAGCCGACATCAAGCCCGAGTACATCAAGCCCAACCAGGCGGGCGACAAGCTCAAGGACGGCGCCCTCGATGCTTTCTTCTTCACCGGCGGCTCGCCGGCCGGCGCGATTGCCGAACTGGCCTCGTCCGGTGCGGGTATCGAGCTGTTGCCGATCGACGGCCCGCAAGCCGACGCGCTGCGCCAGAGCGACGGCTTCTTTTCGCCCGACCTGATTGCCGAGGGCACCTACAAAGGCGTGGGCAGCACGCGCACCCTGGCGGTGGGCGCGCAATGGGTCACCAGTGACAAGGCCGACGCCACTGCGGTGTACGAGATCACCAAGGCGCTGTTCAGCGACGCCGGCCAGAAGGCCATGGGCGCCGGCCATGCCAAGGGCAAGTTCATCACCAAGGAGAACGCGGTGGCCGGCGCCGGCATCCCGTTCCACCCCGGCGCGGCGAAGTTCTACAAGGAAGCCGGTTTGCTGAAGTAGGCCCGCGCCGCCCCGTGTTCTGACAGGGCAGCGTGGCTGCCCTGTTTTGTTTCCAGCCCGACTGCAGCCCAGATGACCACCGCCCTGCCCGACGACAAGACATTGGCCGAACTGGAGCAGAAGTTCGACCCCGAGATGCGCTTTCGGCCGCTGGCGCAGCCGGCACTCGCCATCGTGGCGGTGCTGCTGGTGCTGTTGTCGGCCTTCCACTACTACACCGCCGGCGTCGGCCTGCTGCAGGAGGTGACCCATCGCGGCGTGCACTTGGCCTTCGTGCTGGGGCTGATCTTCCTGGTGTTTCCGCACCGCGCCGCGCTGCTGGGCACCCCGGCGCGCCACCGCTGGGCCGCGCCGGGCGGGGTGCCGCTGCTGGATTGGGGGCTGGCCCTGGGCGTGGCCGCGTCGGTGCTGTACATCCCGTGGATCTTCGACGACCTGGCCTTCCGCGTGGGCAACCCCGGCGCGCTGGACGTGGCCATGGGCACGGTGCTGATCGTGGCCCTGCTGGAGGCCACGCGCCGCAGCATGGGCTGGCCGCTGCCGGTGATCGCCATCAGCTTCATGGCCTATGCGCTGGCCGGGCCAGCGTTTCCCGGCCTGCTCAAGCACGCCGGTGCCAGCTGGAGCCAGCTGGTCAACCACCAGTACCTCACCAGCCAGGGCATCTACGGCGTGGCAGTGGGCGTGGTGGCCACCTATGTCTTCCACTTCGTGCTGTTCGGCGTGATGGCCACCCGCATCGGCCTGGGCCAGCTGTTTCTCGATGTGGCCTCCAGCATTGCCGGGCGCCAGGTGGGCGGGCCGGCCAAGGTCAGCGTGTTCGGCTCGGCGCTGTTCGGCACCTTGTCGGGCAGCTCGGTGGCCAATGCGGTGACGGTGGGCTCGCTGACCATCCCGGCGATGATCCGCGTGGGTTACCGGCGCGAGTTTGCCGGCGCGGTGGAAGCCGCGTCGTCGACCGGCGGGCAGATCACGCCGCCGGTGCTGGGCGCGGCGGCTTTCCTGATGATCGAGTTTCTGGCCGTGCCCTACCAGACCATCATCGCCGCAGCGGCCATCCCGGCCTTCATGCATTTCTTCGGCGTGTTCATGCAGGTGCACTTCGAGGCCAAGCGCTTCGGCCTGCGGGGCCTCACGGCCGAGGAGATGCCGAACCTGCGCGACAGCCTGCGCCAGCGCTGGCCCACTTTGATCCCGCTGGTGCTGCTGATCACCGTGCTGGTCAGCGGGCGCACGCCGTATCTCGCGGCCTTCATCGGCATCAGCTCCTGCGCCATCGTCGGCCTGTGCACCCGGCCCGGCGGCACCCGGCCGGCGGGCTGGGCGCTGCTGCTGGTGCTGCATGCGCTGCTGGGTGTGATCGTCTTTGGCGGCCTGCAGACCGAGGCGGCGCGGGTGGCCGTGTTCGTGCTGGGCGTGGTGCTGGCTGTGCTGGCCATCCGCGGGCTGAAGATCCCCGGCCGCATCGCCCCTGCTGCCCTGCTGGAGGCGCTGGAGACCGGCGCCAAGTACGCGCTGGCGGTGGGCGCGGCGGCGGCCACGGTGGGCATCGTCATCGGCGTGGTCACGCTCACCGGCGTGGGCTTCAAGCTCAGCACCATCATCACCGGCGCGGCCAATGCCATGGCCGGCGGCGTCGGCAGCTGGCTGCCCGCAGCCGTGGTCGACCCCAAGAGCCTGGCGCTGTTGGCGGCCCTGGTGATGACCGGGCTGGTGTGCATCCTGCTGGGCTGCGGCATTCCCACCACGGCCAACTACATCATCATGGTCACGGTGGCTGCGCCCACGCTGGTGCTCATGGGGGTGGAGCCGCTGGTGGCCCACTTCTTCGTCTTCTACTACGGCGTGCTGGCCGACATCACGCCACCGGTGGCGCTGGCCGCCTATGCAGCAGCAGGCATGGCCGGCAGTGACCCGTTCAAGACCGGCAACATGGCTTTCAGGCTGGGGCTGGCCAAGGCGCTGGTGCCGTTTGTCTTTGTGTTTTC
>JBBRJU010000151.1:0-6077 GCA_038218895.1 Burkholderiales bacterium | reverse complement strand
GATCACCATCAGCGGCAGCAGAAGTGCCGCCGGCAGTGCCGTGCCCAGGTTCAGCGCCACCAGCGCGCAGCCCAGGCGGCGCCGGCGGCCATGGCGGCCAGCACCATCAGCGGCAGCAGCAGGGCGGCGCCCCACGTGCCGCCCAGGTGCGGCCCCAGCCACAGCGCCACCAGTGCGCTGCCCAGTCCGCCCAGCATGGCCTGTCCCTCGCCGCCGATGTTGAACAGCCCGCCGTGGAAGGCCACCGCCACGGCCAGCCCGGTGAAGACAAACGTGGTGGCGTAATACAGCGTGTAGCTGATGCCGGCCTGGCTGCCGAAGGCGCCCTTGGCCAGCAGGCCGATGACCTGCAGCGGATCGAGCCCCACCACCGCCACCACCACCGCGCAGACCAGCAGCGCCAGGCCGAGGTTGACCAGCGGCAGCAGCGCCACGTCGATCCAGCGCGGCAGTTCGACGGGCTGGCTCACAAGCAGCCCTGCGCTGGCTGCGGCAGCCGCAGCCCGGCCAGCAGAAAGCCCGGCGGCAGCACCTGGTGGCGGCGTGCCAGCCGCACCGTCCGCACCCGCACCCGCACCCGCACCCGCACCACGCGGCCGGTGGCCCCTGCTGCCAGCGCGTTCATGCGGTGGCGCCTGTGTCGGCGCCGGTCTGGGTCATGGCGCCGGCCCGGGCCTCGGCACCGGCCATCAAGCGGCCCAGTGCGGCTTCGGTGCAGTCGGCAATCGCCAGTTCACCGGCGATGCAGCCGCGGTCCATCACCAGCACCCGGTCGGCCAGGGCCAGGATCTCGTCGAGCTCGCTGCTGACCACCAGCACCGCGCCGCCAGCGTCGCGCATCGCCCGCAGGCGGCCGTGGATGAACTCGATGGCGCCGATGTCGACGCCGCGGGTGGGCTGGCCCACCAGCAGCACGCTGGGCGCCACCTCGGACGCCAGCGCCTCGCGTGCCAGCACCAGCTTCTGCTGGTTGCCGCCGCTGAACTTGCTGGCCCGCAGCGCCGGGTTGCGTGGCCGCACGTCGTAGGCGTCCATCATGGTGGCGGTGGAGCTGCGCATCACCGCGCGCTTCATCCAGCCCCAGGCACTGGCAAAGCGCGGGCTGCGCTGGTAGCCCAGCACGGCCGTCTCCCAGGCCGCGAAGGGCAGCACCATGCCGCAGCGGTGGCGGTCTTCGGGCACATGGGCCAGGCCCAGGCTGCGGGCGGTGGCCGGGTCCAGCCAGCGCGCCGGGGTGAAGGGCCTGCCGCCCAAGGTGAGCGCGCCGGCCTGCGGCCGCGCCATGCCCGAGAGCATCTCCAGCAGCTCGCTCTGGCCGTTGCCAGATACACCGGCGATGCCGACGATCTCGCCGGCCCGCAGCTTGAGCGACACGCCGGCCAGCCGTGGCACGCCCAGCCCATCACGCCAGTGCAGGTCTTTCGCGGCCAGCAAGGTGGCGCCGGGGGTGGTGTTGTCGGTGGCGGTGGCGGCGGCCGCGCCGGCAGCACGCCCCAGCTGCACCCGCCGGCCGACCATGGCCTCGGCCAGTTGATCCAGGCTGCACTGGCTGATCGGCCCGTCGAACACCACCGCGCCCTGGCGCATCACCGTCACGGCGTCGCACAGCGCCATGATCTCCTTGAGCTTGTGGGTGATCAGCAGCAGCGTGGTGCCGGCATCACGCAGCCGGCGCAGCGTGGCAAACAGCTGCTCGGTTTCCTGCGGGGTCAGCACGGCGGTGGGCTCGTCGAGGATCAGGATCTTCGCGCCGCGGCACAGCGCTTTCAGGATCTCCAGCCGCTGGCGTTCGCCCACCGGCAGGTCTTCGACCGGGCTGTCCAGCCGCACCTGCAGGCCGGTGTCGGCCATCAGGGCGTCGAGCTGGCGGCGCATCTGGGCGCGGGCGGTGCCCAGGCGCCAGTGCGGCTCGGCGCCGAGCATGATGTTGTCGAGTGCGCTGAGCGGCTCGACCAGCATGAAGTGCTGGTGCACCATGCCGATGCCCAGCGCGATGGCCTGGGCCGACCCAGTGATCTGCACTGGCTGGCCGCCGATGGCGATCTGCCCGCTGTCGGCCTGGTAGAAGCCGTACAGGATCGACATCAGCGTGCTCTTGCCCGCGCCGTTCTCGCCGACGATGCCATGCACCGTGCCGGCCGCCACCACGAGCTGGACGCTGCGGTTGGCCTGCACCGCACCAAAGCGCTTGCTGATGCCGTCCATGCGGACGGCGTGCGCGTTCATCAATCGCTGCAGCTGTTGGTCGCCATGTAGTCGGCCACCTTGATCTTGCCGGCGATGATGTCGGCCTTGGCGGCGTCGACCTTTTTCCTCATGTCGGCGCTGATCAGCTTGTCGTTGTACTGGTCAATGGCGTAGTCGACGCCGCCTTCCTTCAGGCCCAGCACGCTGACACCCGGGTTGGTCTTCTTGGCCAGGTTGTACACCGCCACATCCACCCGCTTGACCATGCTGGTGAGCATGGTGCCGGGGTGCAGGTGGTTCTGGTTGCTGTCCACACCGATGGCCAGTTTGCCGCCGTCCTTGGCGGCCTGGTACACGCCCACGCCGGTGCCGCCGGCGGCGGCGAAGACCACGTCCACGCCCTTGGCGAACTGGGCCTTGGCCAGTTCACCACCGCGGGTCGGGTCGTTCCAGGCGGACGGGGTGGTGCCGGTCATGTTGGCGGTCACTTCCACCTTGGGGTTGGCGTACTTGGCGCCCTGCGCGTAGCCGCACTGGAACTTGCGGATCAGCGGAATGTCCATGCCGCCGATGAAGCCCACCTTGCCGCTCTTGCTGGCCAGTGCGGCCATCATGCCCACCAGGAAGCTGCCTTCCTGCTCCTTGAACACCACCGATTCCACGTTGGGCAGCTTCACCACCGCGTCGATCAGGGCGAACTGCAGCTTGGGGAAGTCTTTCGCCACTTTCTCGATGGTGCTGCCCTGCGCAAAGCCCACGCCGATGATCGGGTTGGCGCCCTTGCCGGCCATGCGGCGGATGGCCTGCTCACGCTGGGCCTCGTTGCTGATCTCGAAGTCGAGGTAGGGCTTGCCAGTCTCCTTCTTCCAGCGCTCGGCGCCGTTGTAGGCGGCCTCGTTGAAGCTCTTGTCGAACTTGCCGCCCATGTCGTAGATGACGGCCGGCTGGGCCAGCGCACCCGTGGTGACGAGACTCAGGCCAAGCGCGGCCAGTACAGCGTTTTTCATGGAGGGGTGTCCCGCAGGGTGGGTGACAGGATGGGCTGCAGCAATGGGCGGCAGGATAGCAAGACCCGGGCCGCCGGCACCCCCGGGCTTGTCTGCAGACGGGCCTGGATTTTCGCCGACAGCCTCCTAACATCCGGCCATGCCCGACGCCGCCCCGCCGCCCCTGCCTGCCGACCTGCTGCACCGCGCCCGCCAGCTGCCCAAGGTGCTGCTGCATGAGCACCTGGACGGCGGCCTGCGTGTGGCCACCCTGCTCGACCTGCTGCGCCAGCGCGGCATCGCCAGCCCGGCGCCGGATGAAGACAGCCTGGCGGCCTGGTTCGACGCCCGCGCCCACGCCGGTTCACTGGCGGAATACCTGCGCGGCTTTGCGCTGACGGTGGCAGCGATGGCCACGCCCCAGGCCCTGGCGCGGGTGGCTTTCGAGGCGGCCGAAGACGCCCGCGCCGAGGGCTGCGTGCTGGCTGAATTCCGCATCGCGCCGCTGCTGTTCGAGGCCCACGGCGTGTCGGGCGACGTGGCGGTGCAGGCGCTGTTGCAAGGGCTGTCGCGCAGCCCGCTACCCTGCGGCCTGATCGTCTGCGCGATGCGCCACGAGAGCGATGCACACATCGCCCGCGCTGCCGGCCTGGCCATCGCCTGGCACCAGCAGCCGCGCCCGGCCGGTGCGGCGCAGGTGGTGGGTTTCGACCTGGCCGGGCCCGAGGCGGGCTGGCCGGCCAGCCGCCATGCCGCGCTGCTGGCGCGCATCAAGCAGGCTGGCCTGGGCCTCACCCTGCATGCCGGCGAGGCCGATGCCGGTGAGCGGGTGCTGGAAGCCGCCCGCCTGGGCGCCAGCCGCATCGGCCACGGCGTGCGCCTGGCCGACCTGATCGACGCACCCGATGCCGGCGCGCTGCGCCAGGAACTGCGCCAGCATGGCCTGCACCTGGAGGTCTGCCCCACCAGCAACCTGCACACCGGCGCTGCGGCGTCGCTGGCGCTGCACCCCATCCACGCACTGTGGCGGGCCGGCGTGAGCCTGTCGTTCCACACCGACAACCGGCTGATGTCGCGCGTCGACCACAGCACCGAGGCGGCGCGCCTGGTGCAGGCCGGCTTCGGCTGGCCTGACCTGCTGCAGATGGGGCTGGACGCCGCCGCTGCGTCGTTCCTGCCCGCTGGCCAGCGGGCCGTCGCCCAGGCCCGGCTGCGCGCCTGGGCAGCCGCCGAAGGCCTGGCGGCGGTGCAGCGGCCGTGATGTCTGCGCGCCGCGCTTCACGCGCTTTGTCCCAACCCCTTGCACCGGCCTGTCCGGCACCACGATGACAGCTTTGCACCCGGCCATGCGCCGCACCTGGCCCGCCCTGGCCCTGACCGCAGCGCTGTTGGCCGCCTGCGGCACCCTGCCGCCCGCGCCGCCCGGCGTGACCCCCGCCCCCGCCCCGGTCACCACCGTCGCTGCAGCCCCCGCCGCAGCCCCGGTCGTGGTCCCGGTCGCGGTCCCGGTCTGGCTGCGGGTGATCGCCTTCAATGATTTCCACGGCCATCTGGAGCCCGGCACGCTGAGCGTCACCCTGCCCGACCCGGCCCAGCCAGGGGCGCCGCAGCGGGTGGCCGCCGGCGGCGCTGCGGCGCTGGCCGGGCTGGTGCAGGCGCTGCGCCAGGGCGCGCCGCACAGCGTGCTGGCCACCACCGGCGACATGATCGGGGCCGCGCCGCTGGTGTCGGCACTGTTCCGCCACGAGAGCACGGTGGAGGTGCTCAACCAGCTGGGGGTGGATGTGGCGGTGGCCGGCAACCATGAATTCGACGCCGGCACCACCGAGCTGCTGCGTGTGCTGGGCGGTGGCTGCGCGCCCGACGCGCCGAACCTGGCGAGCCTGGCGAACACGCCCAGCCCGCCCAACGCGCCCGACGCGGCCGACGCGCCCGACGCGGCCAACGCGGCCAACGTGGCCCACACGCCCAACACGTCCAACACGCCCCACGCGGCCGCTGCCGCCTCCGTCTCCTGTGCGCTGAACCCGCGCTATGCCGGCGCCCGCTTTCCGGTGCTGGCCGCCAATGTGCAGGCGGGCGCCCGGCCGCTGCTGCCGCCCACCTGGGTGGTGACGGTGGGCGGTGTCAAGGTGGGCTTCATCGGTGCGGTCACGCGGGACACACCGTCCATCGTGGTGCCCTCGGGCGTGGCCGGGTTGCGCTTCGAAGACGAGGCCGCCGCCATCAACCGGGCCGCCGCCGCGCTGGACGCCCAGGGTGTGAAGGCCCTGGTGGCGCTGGTGCACGAGGGCGGCGAGACCGGCACGCCCGGCCAGCCCGCCGACTGGAACGACCCCGCCTGCCCCGGCTGGCGCGGCGACATGCAGCGCATCGCCCAGCGCATCACGCCGCGGGTCGATCTGATCCTCAGTGCCCACACCCACCAGGGCTACAACTGCCTGATCGACGGCCGGCCGGTGATGCAGGCGCTGAGCTTCGGCCGCGCGGTGTCGGTGGCCGACCTGGTGATCGACCCGCGCAGCGGCGAGGTCGACCGCGCCGCCACCCGCAGCCGCAACCTGCCGGTGTTCAACGAGCGCAGCGACGCCGCGCTGCGCCAGCGCCTGCTGGCCGCCGAGCCGGCGCCCTGGGCCGACGCCCAACGCCGGGCGCAGCCGGTGGCGGCGGTGCAGCAGACGGTGGCCGCCTATGCCCAGGCTGCCGCGCCGCGGGTGCAGCGGCCGGTGGGCCGCATCGGCGGCAGCTTCGACCGCCGCGCCCGCACTGACAGCGCCGCCGGCCGCCTGGTCGCCGATGCCCAGCTCGCCGCCACGCAGGCGCCGGCGCAGGGCGGCGCCCAGCTGGCGCTGATGAACCCCGGCGGCGTGCGTGCCGACCTGGCGTGCAGCGGCACGCCGCCCT
>JBBRJU010000150.1:0-6121 GCA_038218895.1 Burkholderiales bacterium | reverse complement strand
GCCGGGCCGGCGGCGCGGCTGCCGGCCAAGCTGCTAGATTCATCGCCCATGGATGCTGTCGTACTGTTCTTCATCTTGGGCCTGGCTGCGGGCCTGGCCCGGTCCGATCTCAAGCTGCCGGCGGCGCTGTACGACGCGCTGTCGATCTACCTGCTGCTGGCCATCGGCCTGAAGGGCGGGACGGAACTTGCCAAGCAGCCGTTGATGGCGGTGGCGCCGCAGGCGGTGCTGGCCATGGGCCTGGGCGTGGTGGTCCCGTTGATCGCATTTCCGGTGCTGCGCGGGCTGGGGCGCTTGCCGCGCGCCGATGCGGCTTCGATTGCGGCGCACTACGGTTCGGTCAGCGTCGTCACGTTTGCGGTCGGTCAGAACTTTCTCAACGCCGCCGGCATCGCCTATGAGTCGTACATGCCGTTGTTCCTGGTGCTGCTGGAGGTGCCGGGCCTGCTGGTGGGCGTGGTGCTGGCCCGCGCCGGCGGGCCGCAGCGCCCCGCCTGGGGGGCCTTGCTGCATGAGGTGATGCTGGGCAAGAGCATCGTGCTGCTCGTGGGCGGCCTGCTCATCGGCTGGCTGGCCGGGCCCGACGGCCTGGCGCCGATGGCGCCGTTCTTCGGCGGCCTGTTCAAGGGCGTGCTGTGCCTGTTCCTGCTCGAGATGGGCCTGGTGGCATCGGCCCAACTCGGTGCGGTGCGCCAGACCGGGCTGTTCCTGGTGGGCTTCGGCGTGGCCATGCCGCTGGTGTCGGCGCTGCTGGGTGCCGGCCTGGGCTGGGCCATCGGCCTGTCGCAAGGCGGCACGGTGCTGCTGGCCACGCTGGCGGCCAGTGCCAGCTACATCGCCGCACCGGCGGCGATGCGCATTGCCGTGCCCGAGGCCAACCCGGCACTGTCGATCACGGCCGCGCTGGCCATCACCTTCCCCTTCAACCTGCTGGTGGGCATCCCGCTGTACGCCCGCCTGGCCGAATTTCTGCACAGGTGAGCCAATGACACTGCACCCGAAAAAACTGGTGGTCCTGCTGTGCGAAGCGGTGCTGGAGCCGATGCTGGTGGCCGACTGCGAGCGCCTGGGCGCACATGGCCACACGGTGATGGACGCGCGCGGCGGTGGCCGCCGTGGTGCGCGCGCGGCCACCTGGGACGCCGACCGCAGCATCCGCATGGAGGTGATCTGCGACGAGCCCACCGCAGACGCCATCGTGGCCCATGTGCATGCGCGCTACTTCACGCACTATGCGATGACGGTGTTTGTCGCCGACATCGGCGTGCTGCGGGCCGACAAGTTCTGACCCGCCTTGTTTCTACAATCCGCCCGATTGCTGCAACGCACCATCCACGCTGATCGAGGACCTGCCATGAGCGCCCCCAAGCCGCCCGACCATGACCTGACCCACATCACCCCACGCGACCAGGCCGAGATCCTGGCGCAGGCGCTGCCCTACATCCGCAAGTTCCACGGCAAGACGCTGGTCATCAAGTACGGCGGCAATGCGATGACCGACCCGGGCCTGCAGCAGGATTTCGCCGAAGACATCGTGCTGCTCAAGCTGGTGGGCATGAACCCGATCGTGGTGCACGGCGGCGGCCCGCAGATCGACGAGGCGCTGGCCAAGATCGGCAAGAAGGGCATTTTCATCCAGGGCATGCGGGTGACCGACGAAGAGACCATGGAAGTGGTCGAGTGGGTGCTGGGCGGTGTGGTGCAGCAGGACATCGTCGGCCTGATCAACGCCGCCGGCGGCAAGGCCGTGGGCCTGACCGGGCGTGACGGCGCAATGATCCGCGCCCGAAAGCTGAAGATGCTGGACCGCGACGACCCGACCAAGGAGCTCGATGTCGGCCATGTCGGCGAGATCGTCTCGATCGACCCCAGCGTGGTGAAGGCCCTGCAGGACGACGCCTTCATCCCGGTGATCAGCCCGATCGGCTTTGGTGAAGACAACGAGAGCTACAACATCAATGCCGACGTGGTGGCTGCCAAGCTGGCCACGGTGCTGAAGGCCGAGAAGCTGGTCATGCTGACCAATATCCGCGGCGTGCTCGACAAGGCGGGCGAACTCATCACCGAACTGACGCCCCGGCGCATCGACGAGTTGGTGGCCGATGGCACCATCTCGGGCGGCATGTTGCCCAAGCTGGCGGGCGCCATCGACGCCGCCAGGAGCGGCGTCAACGCGGTGCATGTGGTCGACGGCCGTGTGCCGCACGCCATGCTGCTGGAGATCCTGACCGACCAGGCCTACGGCACCATGATCCGCAGCCACTGACTGTGGGCAGCGACATGCGCAGCAACATGCGCAACGACGCGCGCACCGTCTGGCTGTTCGACCTGGACAACACGCTGCACGACGCCGGTGCCTTCGTCTTCCCGGCGCTGAAGGCGTCGATGCGGGGCTACATCCAGCAGCAGCTGCAGGTCGACGAGGCCGAGGCGGTGCGCCTGAACCTGCACTACTGGACCCGCTACGGCGCCACGCTGCTGGGCCTGGTGCGCCACCACGGCGTGGACGCCGCGCACTTTCTGCACCACACCCACCGCCTGCCCGGGCTGGAGGCGCAGGTCAGCGCCCAGCGGCATGACCTGGCCACGCTGGCGCGCCTGCCCGGCCGCCGGTTCATCCTCACCAATGCACCGCGCGCCTATGCACTTCGGGTGCTAGGCGCTTTGGGCATCGCCCACCTGTTCGACGGCGTCTTCGCGATCGAGGACCTGGCCATGTTCGGCCAGCTGCGGCCCAAGCCCGACGCCCGCATGCTGCGCCGCATCGCCGTGCGGCTGCGGGTGCCGGCCCACCGCTGCGTGCTGGTCGAGGACACGCTGGTGCACCAGAAGGCCGCGCGCCGCGTCGGCATGGCCACGGTCTGGATGCAGCGCTTTGCCCGGCGCCTCGCGGTGGCCGACGGGCCGGCGCCGCGCTGGGCGATGCAGCCGGCCTATGTCGACCGGCGGGTGCGTGCGCTGCGCCAGCTGCAGCGCTGAGCTGCTGCGCGTTGCGTGCGCGCGCTGCGCAGTCCTGCGACTGTCCTGCCGCTTTTCTGGGCCCGTCCTGCGGCCGTCCTGCGGCCTCGGGCGCTGTGCCAGAATGAATTTCAATCTTGCCACCAGCCCACGATGACGCCCGCCGCGATGCCCGACCCCAGCGACTCATCCGACGATGGGCCCGAGCCGCTGCCGCCGTTGCGGGTGGTGGTCGATGCAGCCAGCCGCAAGCGGCCCAAGCCGGGCGAGCGCCGGGTGCAGATCCTGCAGACCCTGGCCGCGATGCTGGAGCAACCCGGCGCCGACCGCATCACCACCGCAGCCCTGGCCGCGCGCCTGCAGGTCAGCGAGGCCGCGCTGTACCGGCACTTCGCCAGCAAGGCACAGATGTTCGAGGGCCTGATCGAGTTCATCGAGTCCAGCGTCTTCACACTGGTCAACCAGATCACCGAGCGCGACGCCGGTGGTGCGGTGCAGGCCCAGCGCATCGTGGTGATGCTGCTGCAGTTCGGCGAAAGGAACCCCGTCATGGTGCGGGTGATGGTGGGCGACGCGCTGGTGTTCGAGCATGCGCGGCTGACCACGCGCATGAACCAGTTCTTCGACCGGGTCGAGGGCCAGTTGCGGCAGAGCCTGCGCACCGCAGCTGGTGACGCCGGATCGGCCACGCCGATGGTGGACGCCAGCGCGCTGGCCTCGGGGCTGACGGCGCTGGTGGTGGGCCGCCTGCAGCGCTATGCGCGATCGGGCTTCCGCCGCCAGCCCACCGAGCAGCTGGACATGCTGCTGGCACGCCTCACCGCGTGAGCGCGGGCCCACCGGCCGGTCTGGTGGCGGCCGGATTCAGCACCTGCGCCATGGCGCCGGCGTGGTTCAACGCACCAGGCGGTGGCCGCCTGCAGCTGTGGCCACAGAAGGCCGCCTTCGATCCCGATCTCGGCCTGCTGCTGGTGGCAGATGCGCACCTGGGCAAGGCGGTGTCGTTTCGCCAGCTGGGCGTGCCGGTGCCCGAGGCCACCACCACCGACGCGCTGCACCGGCTGGATGCGCTGGTCGCTGCCACCGGTGCGCGCGGGATCGTTTTCCTGGGCGACCTGCTGCATTCGGCCAGGGCACATGCCGCTGGCACCATGGCCGCCGTGGCGGCCTGGCGGCTGCGCCATGCAGCGCTGGCGCTGACCCTGGTGCGTGGCAACCACGACGCCCACGCCGGCGACCCGCCACCCAGGCTGGGCGTGCAGGTGGTCGACGGCCCGCTGCGCCTGGGCCCCTGGGCACTGCTGCACCAGCCGGCCGACGTGCCCGGCGCCTATGCGCTGGCCGGCCATGTGCACCCGGGCGTGGTGCTCGGCGGGCGGGCGCACACCCGGCTGCGCCTGCCGTGCTTTCACTTCGGGCCTGCCGGCGGCGTGCTGCCGGCCTTCGGGCCGTTCACCGGCCTGCATGTGCTGCAAGGCGGGCCGCAACTGCAGCAGTTTGCGGTGGCCGGCGATGTGGTGCGCGCGCTGCCGTCAGCCCCCGGCCGCCAAGCCACCCGCACGTAAACTGCGGGCCATGTCTGCCACCCAATTCGATGCCCTGATCGCCCGCGCCGACCTGCTGCTCAAGCGGCTGGAGCGCATCCTGCCGCATGCGCTGAGCGCGCCCGACTGGAACGCGTCCATCGCCTACCGCTACCGCAAGCGCGGCGCGTCGGGCCTGCTGCAACCGGTGCGCCTGGTCGCGCCCATCGGCCTGGCCGACCTGAAGGAGGTGGACGGCCAGAAAGCGCGGCTGGTGCGCAACACCGCGCAATTCGTGGCCGGCGCCCCGGCCAACAACGTGCTGCTGACCGGTGCGCGCGGCACCGGCAAGAGCAGCCTGATCAAGGCCTGCCTGAATGAATTTGCGCCGCAGGGCCTGCGCCTGATCGAGGTGGACAAGGCTGACCTGATCGACCTGCCCGACCTGGTCGACCTGGTGGCCGAGCGGCCCGAGCGCTTCATCGTGTTCTGCGACGATCTCAGCTTCGACGAGGGCGAGCCCGGCTACAAGGCCCTCAAGAGCATCCTCGACGGCAGCATTGCCGCAGCCAGCGACAACGTGCTGATCTATGCCACCAGCAACCGCCGCCACCTGCTGCCCGAGTACATGAAGGAGAACCTGTCCTACACCCACACCGACGATGGCGAGGTGCACCCCGGCGAAGTGGTGGAGGAGAAGATCAGCCTGTCCGAGCGCTTCGGCCTGTGGATCAGTTTCTACCCGTTCAGCCAGCCCGAATACCTGGCCATCGTGGCGCAGTGGCTGCGCCACTTCGGCGTGGACGAGCGCACCATCACCACGGCCCGCCAGCCCAGCCTGGTGTGGGCACTGGAGCGTGGCTCGCGCTCGGGCCGGGTGGCCTACCAGTTCGCCCGCGATTGGGCCGGCCGCGACCATGCGGCCGACGAGGCGCCGTACACCCCGGTGGCTGACGACACCGCGCCCGACGTCCTGGACCATGTCTGACGGCCTCGCCGTCACCTCGGTGGACGGCATCGACCGCGGTGACCGCCCGGTCACCGCAGTGGCCGTGGGTGTGCTGATCCGGCGTGACGCAGCCGGACTGGAGCAAGATTTTTTGCTGACCAGCCGGCCCGCAGGCAAGGTGTACGCCGGTTATTGGGAGTTTCCGGGCGGCAAGTTCGAGCCCGGTGAAACGCTGGCGCAGGCATTGCGGCGCGAACTGCACGAAGAACTGGGCATCACCATCGGCACCGTCCACCCCTGGCAGCAGGAGGTGTTCGACTACCCGCATGCCCGGGTGCGGCTGCACTTCTGCAAGGTCTACGACTGGACCGGCAGCTTCGAGATGCGCGAGGCGCAGCAGATGGCCTGGAGCAGCCTGCCGGTGGCCCTGCACCCGGTACTGCCCGGCACGCTGCCAGTGCTGCGCTGGTTTGCGCAGGAGCGCGGTCTGGTCGGCCAGTTGACCTTGCACGAAGGCGTTTGACGCGGCTTGGTGGACGTGACGCCGCGCGCTTGACCGGAGGCTCTGGGCTCTCGGTGATCGGTGATCGGTGATCGGTGGTCGGTGGTCGGTGGTCGGTGGTCGGTGGTCGGTGGTCGGTGGTTGCTTGTTGCCTTTTGCTGGCGCGGTTTACTGGTGCTTCGCCAATTT
>JBBRJU010000149.1:0-6131 GCA_038218895.1 Burkholderiales bacterium | reverse complement strand
GTGGCCGGGGTGGCGCTGGGGCTGTTCACCGCGCTGTTTGGCGCCCTGGTCTCACCGGCCTACACCACCGCAGCCGCCTTCCTGGCGCTGATCGCGCTGCTGGTGCTGCGGCCCGGCGGGCTGGCCACTGGCTCTGGCGGCGGGGTGCACTGATGGCCGCCGTCGCCTGGTCACGCTGGGCCTTGCTGCCCACTGCGGTGGCGGTGTACCTGGCGCCGCAGCTGGCAGGCGGCAGCGGCGCGGCCTACAGCGCAGCGGTGCTGATCGCCATCTTCGCGGTGATGGCCTACGGGCTGGACATCATCGTGTCCGACCTGGGAGAGGTGAGCCTGGCCCACACCGTGTTCTTTGCCGCCGGCAGCTACACCACCGCCTTGCTGGCCACCCGCGCCGGCGTCGGCAGCTGGGCCACGCTGGCCGGGTCGATCGCCGTGGCGCTGCTGCTGGCAGGCGTGATCGGCCTGGTGACCTTGCGGCTGCGCGAGTTCGTGTTCTCGCTGGTGACCTATGCGGTGGCGGTGGTGGCCATCACCGTGGCCTCCAACTGGCAGTTCATGGGCGGCTCGGACGGCGTGCGCGGCATCCCGCTGCTGGACCTGTCGCTGCCCGGCATCCCGCTGACGGCGCAGGACGACCGCACGCTGTGGCCCTATGCCTTCGGCCTGCTGGTGGCCGCGCTGTACCTGGTCGACCGCTTCCGCCATTCCGCCCTGGGCGCGGCGGCGGTGATGAGCCACCTCAACCCGCGCCTGGCCACCATGAGCGGCGTCGACCTGGCGCGGGTGCGGCTGCAGGTGTTCCTGGTGTCGGCACCCATCAGCGCGGCCGCCGGCTGGCTGTACGCCTACCAGCGCGCCTACGTCAGCGCCGACGTGCTGGAGAGCTACTTCCTGATCCTGATGCTCACCGCCGTGGTACTGGTGGGCCGGCGCCAGCTGCTGGGGCCGCTGCTGGCCACCGCCCTGGTGCTGGTGCAGGAAAAGTTCTTCTCGCTGGGCGGCTATGTCGACAAGATCATCCTGGGCAGCGTGCTGGTGTTGATCCTGGGCTTTTTCCCGCAGGGCCTGGTCGGCCTGGTGCGGCCGCTGGCGGCCGCGCTGCGCCGCCGCCAGCGCCCGCCATTGCCCGGCCCACCAAGCCAGCCAGCCCCGCCGTGACCCGCACCCCACTGCCCGCTGGCGCAGCGGCCGTGGGCTCACGGGATGAAATCCTGCAGGCTGCGGCCGAGCTGTTCATGGCCTACGGCTACACCGCCACCTCCATCGACGCGGTGGCCGAGCGGCTGGGTGCCACCAAGGGCCGCATCTACCACCACTACCGCAGCAAGGCTGATCTCTACTTCGATGTGCAGGTGGCCGCGATGACCCGGGTGACCGAGGCCGTCGAGCCGATCGCCAGGCAGCCTGGCGGCGCGGCCACACGCCTGGCGGCGATGGCCCTGCGCCATGCCCAGATCCTGCTGAATGAGCTGCCGATGCAGAAGGTGGCGGTGCAGGGGCTGGAGCGGCAGCTGCTGGGCAGCGTCAGCGGCCAGGCGCCGGCGGCCAAGCGGCTGCGCGCGGTGGTGCAGCTGCGCGACGACTACGAGCGCATGTTCGCCGAAGTCATCGACGACGGCATCCGCGAGGGCGTGTTCATCGACCTGCCGCCACGCCTGGCCACCAAACCCTTCTTCGGCGTGCTGAACTGGGCCACTGTCTGGTACAGCCCGCGCCGGCTGCAAAGCGCCGCAGCCATCGACGATCTGGCCCACGTGCTGGCCGACTATGCGATGCGCGGCATCCTGAAACCCGCCGCCTGATCGCGCCTGCAGCCAGCCGCTTCGCGCCAGCGCTCCTCGGGGCCCCGAGGGGCAATGACCCGGTGTGAAGCGTTACCGGTCCAGGATGGCGCAGGCCGCCGCCGCCAGGTGCCGGGTGTGGATGTTGTCGGCCGATGCCGGCGCATTGCCGATGCCCATCAGGTTGCGCTTGAACACGCCCTGGCCGATGGACGCCAGGCGGAACATCGAGAACGCCAGGTAGACGTTGAACCCCGGGATCCCAGCACGCCCGGTGCGCCGGCAATAGGCCGCCACGTACGCGGCCTCGTCGGGGATGCCGGACTGCGCCAGGTCGATGCCGCCCAGCGTGCCCCAGCTCTCGGATTCGGAGTGGTACAGGATGCAGCCGTAGGCGATGTCGGCCAGCGGGTGGCCCAGCGTCGACAGCTCCCAGTCGAGCACCGCGATGACGCGCGGCTCGCTGGGATGGAACATCACGTTTTCCAGCCGGTAGTCGCCGTGGGCGATGCTGACCTCGTCGCCGTGCTGTGCCAATTGCTGCAGGCGTGCCGGCAGCTCGGTCATCAGGCGCTCCATCGCCGGGATGGCCTCGGTCTCGGCGCCGCGGTACTGCTTGATCCAGCGGTCGATCTGGCGCTGGAAGTAGTTGCCAGGGCGGCCGTAGTCGGCCAGGCCGATGGCCTTGAAATCGACATGGTGCAGCTGCGCCAGCGTGGCGTTCAAGTTGTCGTAGATGGCCGCGCGCTCGGCCGGCGCCATGCCGGGCAGGCGGGCATTGCGGAAGATGCGGCCTGCCAGAAAATCCATCACGTAAAAGCTGGTGCCGATGACCGCTGCATCGTCGCAAAACGCCCGCATGCGCGGCACCGGGAAGTCGATCGACCCCAGGGCCGCCATCACCCGGTATTCACGGTCCACCTGGTGGGCGCTGGCCAGCAAGGTGCCGGGCGGCTTCTTGCGCAGCACCCAGCGCTGGGCACCGGCGCTGATCAGGTAGGTGGGGTTGGACGCGCCGCGGTTGAACTGGCCCAGCACCAGGGGCTCGGCCGGGTCGGCCACATGGCGGCGGAACCAGACATCCAGCGCGGCTTGGTCCAGGCGCTGGTTGTCACGCACCGCGCCGATGGACGGCTGGCCGGGGTCGGCGTCGGGGGGCGCGGTAGGGGGCGCGCTGGGGCGCGGGTTGGCGGCGGTCACGTCAGGCTTCGTGGTTGAGCGCCAGGCCCGGGATCGGCCAGTCGTCGATGGCGAACAGCCGGCCGGTGCCCGACAGCGTGACGAAGGCGGTGCGCCGGCCGGGGCCGCCGAAGCACAGGTTGGTGGTCATGCGGTCGGGCAGCGGCACATGGCTGCACAGCCTGCCGTCGGGCGAAATGATGCTGATGCCGCCGTGCATCAGCGTGGCCACGCAGATGTTGCCCAGCGCGTCCACCGCCAGCGAATCAAAGCGCTGCAGCATGCCGCCCGGTGATGCACTGAGCATGCGCCCGCCGTTGGGCGACGGCCAGCTGTCCTTGCGCACCTGGCCCGGAGCGGTGATGTCGAAGGCATACAACCGGGCGCCGGCGGTCTCGGCGTAGTACAGCGTGCTGCCGTCGGGCGACAGGCCCACGCCGTTGGGCGTGAGCAGCGGCCGCGCCACCACGCTGGCGGCACTGCCGTCGGTGCGGCCGTAGTACACCGCGCCCAGGTCCATGTCGGCCTCGCGCGATTTGCCCAGGTCGGTGAAGTAGAAGCCGCCATGGGCGTCGAAGACCAGGTCGTTCGGGCCACGCAGGCCCAGGCCGGCCACGCTGTCGTAGAGGCGCTCCGCCTGGCCAGTGGCCAGGTTCACGCGCTCGATGCGGCCGCCCGAATAATCGTCTGCCTGGGCAACGGGCCGCAGCGTGCCGTCGGCCTCGGTGTGCCACTTGAAGCCACCGTTGTTGCAGACATAGACCGCACCATCGGGCCCGATGGCCGCGCCGTTGGGGCCGCCGCCCAGGTCGGCCACCACGCTGATGCGGCCGTCCACGGTCACCCGGCTCAGCGTGCCGCGGGCAATCTCGACCAGCAGCACCGAGCCGTCGTCCATCGCGATGGGGCCCTCCGGAAACTGCAGGCCTCGGGCGATCTCTCGTAGTTTCATCGGGTGTTCCTCGGTGTGGAGAGCGGATGGACCGGCACAGCTTAGCCAGCGTGGGTCAGCGCCGCAATGCGGCAGGTGACAGCCTGGCACAGCCCACCGTGTTCTAGCATGCGGCCATGTCCAGATTGCAACCGCCAGACAAGTCAGCCCTGCTGGTGCTGCCACCCTACCCGAGCATCGGCCTGGCCGATGTGCGGCTGCCACGCAGCGACACCGCCCTGGCCGACGCCATGGCCGACCTGGGCGCACAGACCCACATCGGCTTCGACACCGAATCGCGCCCCACCTTCAGCAAAGGCCAGGAGAGCACAGGCCCAGACGTGGTGCAGTTCGCCACCGCCACCACAGCCTACGTGCTGCAACTTCAGCACCCGGGCTGCGAGGCGCTGACGCGCCGGCTGCTGGCGCAAGACAGCGTCGTCAAGGTCGGCTTCGACCTGCAGCAGGATCTGTCGCAACTGCGGCGGCGGCTCGGCACCGAGGTGGCACCGCTGCTCGACCTGACCCATGTGTTCCACCGCATGGGCTACCCGCGCACGCTGGGCATCCGCTCGGCGGTGGCGGTGGTGTTCGGCCAGCGCCTCGTCAAGTCCAAACGGGTCACCACCAGCAACTGGTCCCACCCGACCTTGCAGCCGCGCCAGTTGCTGTACGCCGCCAACGATGCCTACGTGGCGCTGCAGGTGCTGGCCGCGCTGCAGCGCCAAGGCACGCCGCTGGCCTGAGCGGCCAATCGACAGCTGGAAGACCCGAACACCCGGGCGATGCGGCACAGCCGCGACCAGCACGCCCTGCGCGCTGGTAATAAATCACAGGTCGGAGCGTGGCAGACGTCACGCTGCGTGGCGTGGCCAGGCGCCCAGACTTCCGTCCCATGCAGCCCGGCCTTGTGCTCCGCACGGTCGCTGCCCATGGAGAAGCCAACATGCTCGACCTGCTCGATTCCCCGAACGCCAACGCCTCGGACCTGTTTGCCGCCCTGGGCGCACCCGCCATCCCCCAACGCGCCCGCAGCTACACCGGCCCCGAGCGGCGCGGCGCCGCCTCGCTGCAGCACCGCCGCATGGCGCAGATGCTCGACACGCTGGACTACGGCATGCTGCTGATCACTGAATCCCTGGAGGTCGGCCACATCAACAAGGCCGCGCGCCGCGACATGGATGCGCTGCACCCGCTGCAATGGGTGGGCGGGCAGTTGATGGCCCGCCTGCAGCAAGACCAGCAACCGCTGCGCGACGCCCTGGTGGGCGCCACCCAGCGCGGCTTGCGCCGCCTGCTGCAACTGGGTGACAGCCAGGCCACGGGCCACCAGCGCATCAGCGTGGCGGTGGTGCCGCTGCCCGCCCTGGGCGCCGATGACCAGCCCGGCGCCGCCGTGGTGCTGGGCAAGCGCCAGGTCTGCGAGGAGCTGACGGTGGAATGGTTCGCCCGCAGCCACGGGCTGACGATGGCCGAGACCACGGTCATCAAGGGCCTGTGCGCCGACCTCACGCCGCTCGAGATCGCGGCCCGGCAGGGCGTCGGCCTGGCCACCATCCGCACCCAGATCGGCAGCATCCGCATCAAGACCGGCGCCTGCAGCATCCGCGCACTGGTGCAGCAGGTGGCGCTGCTGCCGCCGCTGGTCAGCGCGCTGCAGGGCGGCAGCGCCCCGCGCACGGCAGATCGTGTGCTGCATTCCTGAGCCGCTGTCGGCCGTTGTCAGCCGCTGGCAGCCGCTGGCAGCCGTTGCCGGCACCGGCACGGCGCCGACGCGGTTGTGGTTTGTTACCGCCGCGCCGGCCACCAGCCCGAGGGGGCGGGTAGCATCCACAGCGGGTGATGGGCCGCCAACCGGCTGCACCCGCTGCCGATGGCCCAGATCACCGCACATCCACGTCTCGCCCAGCCCCTGGCTTCAGCCGCAGGTTCGGCCGCAGGTTCGGCCGCAAATCCGGCCATGCACCCGGCTGAAAACCCGAACACGAACCCGGCCGCCAGCCCGGCTGCCGGCACCATGGGCGCCCCCGTCGTGATGAGCGAAGCTCTGGCTGAACTGGCCGCGCGCGGCGAAGTGCGCCGCTACCGCAAGGGCACGCTGCTGATCCAGGAGGGTGACCAGGGCGACACCATCTTCATCATCCTGGGCGGCCGGTTGCGCGCCTTCAGTGCCGGCGACAACGACCGCGAGATCACCTACGGCGTCTACGGGCCCGGCGAATACCTCGGCGAGCTCAGCCT
>JBBRJU010000148.1:0-6142 GCA_038218895.1 Burkholderiales bacterium | reverse complement strand
AACTCGACCGAGGAGCCGCGCTTCTTGCTCTTGCGCTCGCCCTTCATCCGGCCGACGAAGATCTTGCGGCTGACCAGCTCGAGCTGCTCCAGCTTGTTGAGGAACACCGGGTCGAGCAGGGGCATGGCGGCGGCCGGCATGGGGCGTTCCCTGGAGGGGTGGCGAGGTTCCCGAGCGATTCCCGAGCGTTTCGCGACGACTCAACTCATCCAATCGGAGACGCGGAAGAGGCCGAGCATCAGGGCGGCGGCCACCGCCAGGCCGATGTCGATCATCCACACGATGTTGAAGCTGCCGGTGCTCTGGAACACCTGGCCGCCCAGCCAGGCACCCAGGAAGCCGCCCACCTGATGGGTGAGCATCACCACGCCGAACAGCGTGGCCATGTGGCCCACGCCGAAGAACTTGGCCACCAGGCCGGCGGTGGGCGGCACGGTGGACAGAAAAGTCAGCCCCATGAAGGCGGCGAACACCAGCACCACCGGCCCGGTCTTGGGCACCAGCAAGAAGGCCAGCACCGCCACCGCCCGCGCCGCGTACACCACCGCCAGCAGCGATTTCATGCGCCAGCGGCCCGCCGCCCAGCCCATGCCGATGCTGCCGACGATGTTGAACAGCCCCAGCACCGCCAGCGCCCAGGCGCCGTATTGCAGCGGCAGCCCGCACGACGCCACGATGCCCGGCAGGTGGGTGCCGAGGAAAGCGACGTGAAACCCGCAGACGAAGAAGCCCGCCGCCAGCAGCCGGAACGAGCGGTCGGCGATGGCTGTCTTCACTGCGTCGATGGTGCTCAGCCTGGGCGGGCCGGTTGTGGCGGACTGCGTCGGCGCGCCCTTCAGGATGAAGGCTGCGGGCAGGCACAGCAACACCAGCAGGCCCATCACCTGCATGGCCTGCACCCAGCCCAGGCCCAGTATCAGGCCGCCGGCCACCGGTGCCATGACGAACTGGCCGAACGAGCCACCGGCGTTGACGATGCCGGTGGCCATGCCGCGATGGCGCTCCGGGATCAAGCGGGCGGTGGTGGCCATCAGCACCGCCGGCCCGGCCATGCCGGCACCGCCGGCCGACAACACGCCGATGGCAAAGATCAGCCCGGCGGTGCTGGTCATCAACGGCGTCAGGATGGTGCCCAGCGCCACCAGGCAGGCACCCACCAGCAGCACCCGGCCGGCACCCACCTTGTCGGCCATGGCGCCGGCAAACGGCTGGGTCAGCCCCCACCACAGCTGGCCGAAGGCAAAGGCCAGGCTGATGCTGCCCAGGCCCAGCCCGGTGGCCGTGTTCAGCGGGCCCAGGAACAGGCTCATGCTCTGGCGCGTGCCCATGGTCAGCGCAAAGGTGCCGGCGGCGGCCAGCAGCACCAGCCAAACCGGCCACAGGCGCAGCGCACGCGGCGCGGGCGCGTCAGGTCGGGCAGCGGATGCAGTCATGGTCGGTCTCCGGGGCGGGTCTCCACCCGTGTCACCCAGCCAGTGCGGCGGGGCTGGTGCCAGCACCGCAGGCTGGCCGCAGGCGCAAGCCAATTGTGTTTGCAATCATTGCACTTGCAATGCAGACCATCGGACTATGGTCCGGTGGCCACGCCCGCCAGGCGGCTCGTCAGCCGACGGGTCGACGAACTGGCCACACGCGGCCATGCGATGGCCATCTGTCTGGTGCTTGACCTGCCAGCTGCTCCGCCAAATGCCGACCGATGCGCCGACCTCGCCCGGGTTCAGGCTGGCGGCGGTTCGGGCGGTGCTGGCGGCAACACGGGCAGCAGGGCCTGCACCTGGGTGCCGGCGCCCGGCGATGTCGCGATGTTGAATTGGCCGCCTTCGGCCTGTACCCGGTAGCGCATGCCCACCAGGCCGTGGCTGCCCTGTGCCAGGCGGGCCTGGTCGAAACCCATACCGTCGTCGCTGACGCGGATGGCGGCCATGCTGCCCTGCTGTGCCACCGTCACCGTCACTTGGTGCGCCTGCGCGTGCTTGGCGATGTTGTTCAGCGATTCTTGCACCAGGCGGAACGCTGTGAGGTCGGCCGACCGGGACATCACCACCGGCGCCAGTGCCGTCTGCACCCGCACTTGCAGCCGCTCGGCAAACTCGCTGCACAGGATTTCCAGCGCCGGCAACAAGCCCAGGTTGTCCAGGCTGGAGGGGCGCAGGTCTTCAATGATGCGGCGCTTCAGCGCGATGCCGCTGTTGAGCGACTGCACCAGGTGCTCCACCCGCGGCAGCAGGGCCGGGGCCGCTTGCTGCAGCCCGGGCCGCAGCCGCGCCACGTCCAGCTTGGCGGCGGTGAGCAGCGCGCCCAGCTCGTCGTGCAGGTCGCGGGCGAGGCGGGCGCGCTCGTCCTCGCGGGCGGTTTCCAGGTGGCCGGCCAGGCTGGTCAATTCGGCGGTGCGGTGCTGCACCTCCATCTCCAGCCGGTCACGCTCGACACGGATGGCCAGCTGCTGTGCCTGGCGCTGCAGCTCGGCCTGGCGGCGCTGGCGCAGCACCAGGGCCATCAGCAGCAGGCTGAGCCCTGTCACCACCGTGATGCCCACGCGGTTGCGCGACAAGGTGTCGAACACCAGCTGCAGCCCGGCATCCACACGCGCGTTTTCACGCGCCAGCATGCGGTCAGACACGGTGCGGATGCTCAGCATCTCGTCGCGGCCGATGCCGGAGAGCATCAGCTCCCGTGCCGATTCGCGCCGGCCCAGCGCGAACATGCCCAGCACCTCATGCATCTCGCTGAGCTTGGTGCCCACATGGCCGCCCAGGGTGCGCAGGTCGGCGATGCCGGTGCGCCGGGCCTGCAGCTCGGCCAGCCGGGCCAGGCCGCGCTCGATGTCGGCGCGTGCGTCCTGGTAGGGCGCCAGGTACTCGGGGCGCGTTGTCAGCAGGTAGCCGCGCTGGCTCGACTCGGCGTCGGCCACGCGCCGCACCACGCGCACCAGCTCCAGCCGCGACTGGCCCATCAACACCAGCCCGCCGAGCTGGCGCGTGGCGTGCTGGTAGCCCAGCTCGCTGATGGCCACCAGCACCGCAGCCAGCAGCACGGCCAGCAGCAGCGGTGCGCTGCTGCGCAGGCGGTGGGTCCAGAGGCGGTTGCGCTGGTCCATCACCTACACTCTGCCGCAGATCCACTCAGTGCCAGGGCCCACGTGATCCGTGTCGTGATCGTCGATGACCAAGCGGTGGTGCGGGCCGGCCTGCGCCAGTTCTTCAGCGACCAGGTCGACCTGCGCGTCACCGGCGAAGCCGCCACCGGCCGCGAGGCGCTGGACCTGGTGCGCGCCGGCGACCTGGACGTGGTGGTGATGGACCTGTCCATGCCCGACCAGAGCGGCGTGGATGCGCTGGCCGCCATCAAGGCGCGCCGGCCCGACCTGCCGGTGCTGATCCTCAGCGGCTACCCCGAGGCGCACTACGCCACCACGCTGCTGCGCCAGGGCGCCAGCGGCTACCTCAACAAGGAATGCGACCCCGAAGAGATCGTCAAGGCGATCCGCACCGTGGCCCGCGGCCGCAAGTACATCACCCCGGCGGTGGCCGAGCTGTTGGCCGACGGCCTGGGCGCCGACGCCGACAAGCTGCCGCATGAGCTGCTGTCGGAGCGGGAGTTCCAGGTCTTCCTGCGGCTGGCCAAGGGCGAGACCATCGGCCACATGGCCGAGAGCATGTCGCTGTCGGTCAAGACGGTCAGCACCTACCGCACGCGGGTGATGGAAAAGATGCGGCTTGCCTCCAACAGCGACCTGACCTACTACGCGCTGAAGAACGGCCTGATCCAGTGATGCCGCTGCGTCTGCAGCTGCGGCCGCAGCCGTGCGGCCGGCCGGCTCAATGGGTCGAGGCATCGGCAGCCAGCGAGGCGCAATACGACAGCAATTCCTCCAGCTCGGCCGACTTGTCGAACACCCGGTGCGCACCCAGCTGGGCGCAGCGCCGGCGCATGTCGGGCGTGGCGTAGTTGGTCAACACCACCAGCCGCGCCTCGGGCCGCAGGGTCTGGGCCTGGCGCAGCACCTCCAGGCCGGTGCCTGATTTCAGGAAGATGTCGATGATCATCAAGTCGCAGTGCGCCCCCGGGGATTGCATCCAGGCCAGCGCGGCCTGTTCGGCGTCGGCCGTGCCCACCACCCGCATCGGCAGCATCTCCTCCAGCGTGGCAATCAGGTTCTGCCGGATGATGGGGCTGTCCTCCACGATGAAGCAGGTCAGGGGCTTGGGCGGCGCAGGGTCGGGCGAGAGCGGGGCACGCATGGAGTCTCGGGATGGTGCGGGATGCCCGGGGGCCGCGCTGTCGCGTGGATGAGGTGGCAGGACGGTGGACACGTCAGGCGATTATCAACAGCCTGGCTGCGCTCTGAAAGGCGGTGCGCGGCTGCAATTGCTGTGGGCGCTGTCCTACAGGGCAGCACCGAAGTGACCACTGTGCGACAGAAGCCGCGCCGCCTTCACGCCTAGAGTCAAGATTGTGCCCGCTTGCCGGGTGCTGTTCTTCGCCCGCCAGGAGTGCCCGCATGGCCCACAGCGCTGACACCGCAAACCCGACCGCAACTTCGACCGCAACTTCGACCGCAACTTCGACCGCAACCCCGACCGCAACCCCGACCGCCACCCCGACGAGCAACCTGGCCGACACCTCGGCCGGCCGCAGCAGCGTGCACACCAGTGTCGACACCGAAGCACTGCGGCGCAAGTACGAAGCCGAACGCCTCAAGCGTGTGCGTGCAGACGGCAACGCGCAATACGTGGCCACCACCGGCCGCCATGCGCATTACCTGGACGACCCGTATGTGGCGCCCGGTTTCACCCGGGATGCGATCACCCGCCAGATGGACGTGCTGGTGGTGGGCGGCGGCTTCGGTGGCCTGCTGGCCGCCGCGCGCCTGCGCGCCGCCGGCTGGGACGACCTGTGCATCATCGAGAAGGGTGGTGATTTCGGCGGCACCTGGTACTGGAACCGCTACCCCGGCGCGGCTTGCGACACCGAGAGCTACATCTACCTGCCGCTGCTGGAAGAGACCGGCTTCATGCCGCTGGCTAAATACGCCCGCGCGCCCGAGATCCTGGAACATTCACGCCGCATCGGCCGCCACTTCAACCTGTACCCGGCCGCACTGTTCCAGACCGTGATCACCGGCATGGCCTGGGACGACGACGCTGCACGCTGGCGCGTGACCACCAACCGCGGCGATGCGCTGGCCGCGCGCTTCGTGGTGCTGGCCGGCGGGCCGCTGAACCTGCCCAAGCTGCCGGGCATCCCGGGGCTGGACAGTTTCCAGGGCCACAGCTTCCACACCAGCCGCTGGGACTACGCCTACACCGGTGGCAGTTCCATGGGCGGGCTGACCGGCCTGGCCGACAAACGGGTGGGCATCATCGGCACCGGCGCCACCGCCGTGCAGTGCGTGCCGCACCTGGCTGAAGGCGCGAAGCAGCTGTTCGTGTTCCAGCGCACGCCGTCGTCGGTGGATGTGCGCAACGACCGCCCCACCGACCCGGCATGGGTACAGAGCCTGCAGCCCGGCTGGCAGCGCGAGCGCATGCACAACTTCACCACGGTGATCTCGGGCGGCCGCTTCGACGTCGACCTGGTCAACGACGGCTGGACCGACCTCATCAACAACATCGCCCTGGCCGCCCACCGCCAGGCCCAGGCCGGCGCCACCGTGACCGACCCCGACGCGCTGGTGCAGCGCGCCGACGATCTGAAGATGCAACGGGTGCGCGCCCGGGTCGACGCGGTGGTGCAGGACCCGGCCACCGCCGAGGCACTGAAGCCCTGGTACAACCAGTTCTGCAAGCGCCCGTGTTTCCACGACCAGTACCTGGGCAGCTTCAACCGCCCCAATGTGCAGCTGGTGGACACGCAGGGCCAGGGCGTGGAACGCATCACGGAGCGCGGTGTGGTGGTGGCCGGCAAAGAGTACGCACTGGATTGCCTGATCTTTGGCACCGGCTTCGAGGTGGGCACCGATTTCACCCGCCGCCTGGGCTTCGAGGTCACCGGCCGCCAGGGCCTGACGCTGACGCAGAAGTGGAAGGACGGCGCCAGCACCTTCCACGGCCTGTTCACCCGCGGCTTTCCCAACCTGTTCGTGATGACCACGCAGCAGTCGGGCCAGAGCGCCAACTTCCAGCACATGCTCGACGAGCAG
>JBBRJU010000147.1:0-6169 GCA_038218895.1 Burkholderiales bacterium | reverse complement strand
CGCTGCTGGTCGAAGGCTTTTTCGACCCCGCCACCTGGACCGTCAGCTACCTGGTGCTCGACAAGGCCAGCAGGCAGTGCGCGCTGATCGACAGCGTGCTGGACTACGACCCGAAATCGGGCCGCACCTCGCATGCCAGCGCCGACCGGCTGATCGCCCGCGTGCACGCCTGGGGCGCCAGCGTCCAGTGGATTCTGGAGACCCATGTGCACGCCGACCACCTGTCGGCCGCACCCTACCTGCAGCAGCAACTCGGTGGCCAGCTCGGCATCGGCCAGCACATCACCACCGTGCAGCAGGTGTTCGGCAGCCTGTTCAACGCCGGCAGCGACTTCGCGCGCGACGGCCGCCAGTTCGACCACTTGTTTGCCGACGGCGAGACCTTCCACATCGGCAGCCTGCAGGCCCGCGCCATGCACACCCCGGGCCACACGCCAGCCTGCATGACCTACGTGGTGAGCGACAGCGACCAGACGGCCGCCTTTGTCGGCGACACGCTGTTCATGCCCGACTACGGCACGGCGCGCTGCGACTTCCCCGGCGGCGATGCGCGCACGCTGTTCCGCTCGATCAACCGGGTGCTGAGCCTGCCGCCCCAGACGCAGCTCTACATGTGCCATGACTACCAACCGGGCGGACGCGATGTGCAGTTCGTCAGCACCGTGGCCGACGAGCGCGCGCGCAACGTGCATGTGCGCAATGGCATCAGTGAAGAAGCCTTCGTGGCCATGCGCACCGCGCGCGACGCCACCCTGGGCATGCCCACGCTGATCCTGCCGGCGGTGCAGGTGAACATGCGCGCGGGCCAACTGCCGGAGGCCGAATCCAACGGCGTGCGCTACATCAAGATCCCGCTCAACGCGGTCTGACGCCAGACGTTCAGTGGCGCCAGCACCCCCCGGCGACGGCACCCGCCGGTCAGCCCTGGCCGGGCGCCTGAACCGGCGCATCCTGCGGTCGCTGCCCGGAACGGCGGGCGCTGGGCAAGTGAGCGGCTGCATGCCGCGCGCGCCAGCCTTTGCACGGCAACTGTCCCGCAGGCGCATGAAGCGCGGCAGCAAGCATGCCAACCATCGGGCCCCGACGGCCCAAGCGGCCCCGGCGGCCCCGGCTGGACGACCATGCCGCGACAGCCGCCCCACCCACACGGAGACAGTCATGTCGACCCCATGGAAACAACTGGCACTGGCCAGCGCCATCGCCCTGCTGCCGGGCTGGGCCCTGGCACAGGACAGCTGGCCGGCCAAGCCGGTGGCACTGGTGGTGCCCTACCCGCCCGGCGGCACCAGCGACGTGATCGGCCGCCAGCTGGCGCAACGCCTGAAAGAAGAACTCGGCCAGCCTTTCATCGTCGAGAACAAGGCCGGCGTGGCCACCGCCATCGGCGCCAGCTATGTGGCCCGCGCGCCCAAGGACGGCTACACCATCCTGCTGTCGGCCGGCACCACCTTCACGGTGAACCCGAACTTCAACGACAAGCTGGCCTACAAACTCGATGACTTCGAGCCGGTGGCGCCGGTGGCCACCGTGCCCTTCGCGTTTGTGGTGAAGAAAGACTTTCCGGCCAGGACGCTGAAGGAATTCGCTGCCTTTGGCAAGGCCAACCCGGGCAAGGTGAACAACGCCACCAACGGCCAGGGCAGCATGGTGCACCTGCTGGGCGAACTGGTCGCCGCCGGGCTGGGCATCCAGCTCACCCAGGGCAGCCCGGCCGAGGTGCGCGCCACCACGCAGGAGCAGGCCCAGCTGTGGGGCGACCTGATCAAGCGGCTGAACACCAAGGCCGAGTGATGGGGCGCCTGGGCTGACGCGGGCCCGGATGCCTGCTGGCGGACTGTGGCGGGGTGTGGGGTTGCGGCGGAGTGGGTGGGCGGGTGGGCAGGCCTGCGGAATCAAATCGAGCGGTGCGTCCAGAGGCAGCGCTGCCGGCCAGCGTCAGCAATGCAACGTGTGCCGACGCTGGCCGCTGGCGGGCGCACGCATGCTGACTGGCACCATGCAGTCGTTGGGCCCGGCGACCGGCGCTTGTTCGCGTGGCGGCGGGACGAGAGACTGCGGCCGGGAGACTGCGGCGATATGGCTTGCGCCACAGCGCCAAAGCGCCAATCCGCCGATCGCTTGCCTACCGCCCGCTTCCCTACCGCCTGATCTTGCGGTCTCGCCCGCGCTTGCCGCAGGCTCGAGATGCAATGACGTGGCCGATCGGAACGTGGCGGCGCAGGCGTCCAGAGTGCCCGCCGATTCGCTCTTTGTCTCAGCCATCACCATCCTGGAACTGGAAATCGGCGTGCTGTTGGTGTTGCGTCGCGACCCCAAACGGGGCGCCTTGCTCAGGGCTTGGCTGGATCAATCTGTGTTGCCTGTGCTTTCGGGTCGCGTTACCGGTGGACATCGCCGTGGCGCAACGGTGCACAGCCCTGCATGTGCTCGACCCGAGATCAGAATGTGATGCCCTGATCGCCGCTACCGCGATGGTCCACCGCATGACCGTGGTCACCCGCAACGTGGCTGACTTCGCAGCGACCAAAGCGCTGGTGCTCAACCCGTGGGACGAGGTGGCGCAGCCAAGGGGACGCGGCGCACCTTGATTGCCGAAGTGGATGAACCACGACACCGACCAATCGTGACCGTCAAGTGATGGTCGGGACCGGGTTTTACCTTGCGTTGTCATCAGCTGACTTTGACTGGAGCGGCCCGCAAATCGAAGGTCATCTTCATGGCGCGGCCTCGTACCCACGCTGCGAGCCATGCGCCGTCGGTCATCCGACATCCAAGCGGCCGTTCGTCACACTCGGCCACTCTCAGCCAAGCGCACCGCCATGCGGTCAAGCGCTTCCGCAAGGGCCGGCAGGTCTTGTTCGACGACCAACCAAACTGCACGCAGGTCAACGCCCAGGTAGCCGTGCACGATGACGTTGCGGAGCCCTGAGAGTTCATGCCATGGGACGGCGGGCTCGGCGCGTTTGATTTCAGTCGAGAGTCGCTGACTTGATTCGGCGAGGGTTTGCAGGTTACGGATCACCCCGTCTTGCACCAGACGCGACGCATCGAACCGGGCGCGCTCACGGGCCGCCTATTCGTGGATGCGGGCCAGGCAGTCCTGCATGTGTGCCAACAGCACACGGTCAGCCACTGGCGCTGGCGTCACAGCGGCACGGCGTCGGCCAGCACGCGCTCGCGCAGGGCGGGGTGCAGGCTCGCTTCGGTGACGACATCGACCCGGCGGCCCAGAAGTTCCTGCGCGTCCAGCAGCAACCCGCCCAGGGCGAGCGCGCTGGTACCAGGCGGCAGCGTCACCAGCAGGTCGACGTCGCTGTGCTCGCGTGTATCGTTTCGGCTCATCGAGCCAAACACCCGCAGCCCTGTCACGCCACGCCGCTGGGCCAGTGCGATCAGTTCGCTGCGGTGCGTCTCGATCAGCGGATACATGGCAAACAGTGTAGCCATGGCCGACCGCGCAGAGGCTTTCAATGACCGTGACGGCTGCGCTGGCGCCAGTTGCAAAGCGCCCGAAGCGTCAAAGCGGCAAACTGGCTGTCTTCCACGCACCACCATCGTCGCGCCCAACGCCAGCGGCGCCAGTGCCAGCGTCTGTGGCCGCGGCACAGAGGCGGCCATCGCCGGGGCGCACAGCCACGGCAAAGAACTGGATGTCCTGGAAGCCGACGCCCTGATCGCCGCTACCGCGATGGTCCACCACAAGGCCGTGCTCACCCGCAACGTGGCTGGCTTCGCAGCGACCAAAGCGCCACTGCTCAACCCGTGGGACACAGTGGTGCAGCCAAGGGGACGCCGAGCACGTTGATTGCCGAACTGGGTGAACCACTGCAGACCGGCCGGTCGTGACCGTCAAGTGATGGCCCGGACCAGGTTTTTCCTTGCGTTGCGGTCAGCTGACTTTGACCGGCGCCGCCCGCAAATCGAAGCTCAGCTTCCTGGCGCAGCATCGTCCTCACGCTGCCGGCCAGGAGCCATCTGCCGTCAGCGCCGGCTATGGGGCAGGCCAGCTAAAATTTGCGCCGATAGGAGAAGATTGTGAACTTCCTGAAGCGCAGTAGTTTTTGCGGTGCGGTCTTATTGGGTTTCTCGGCAATGGCATACGCCGCGCTTTCCGAAGCCTCCATGGAGGCGCCCGGCCCGACGGGGCCGCTAAAGGGCACGTTGCTAGGTCCGACAACCCAATCATCCGCAGCAGTTTTGATCATTCCGGGCTCGGGTCCTACCGATCGCGATGGCAATAACCCGCTGGGGGTCAAGGCATCGACTTACCGACTTCTCGCGGAAGGGTTGGCAGCGCAAGGTTTCACAACGCTGCGCATCGACAAGCGCGGAATGTTCGGGAGCGCGGCCGCGACTCCAGACGCAAACGCAGTCACAGTCCCAGACTATGTCGACGATGTGCGGTCCTGGGTAACCGTACTCCGAAAGAAGACAGGTGCGCCTTGCGTTTGGTTGCTCGGGCATAGCGAAGGCGGCCTCATTGCGATGGCCTCAGCAAATGATCAGCCAGGTGTCTGTGGTCTGGTACTGGTGTCGACCCCCGGTCGCCCATTGGGTGAAGTCTTGCGCGACCAACTCAAAGCCAATCCGGCCAATGGCCTCATCCTGCCTCGGGCCCTGCAGGCAATTGATGCGCTCGAACAAGGCCATCGTGTCGATACCCGGGACATGCACCCTGCATTGCAGGGCCTGTTCAATCCCGCAGTGCAGGAATTCCTGATCAGCGCCTTCTCCTACGATCCTCGTCGTCTGATGTCTCGATTGTCGAAGCCTGTACTCATCGTCCAGGGTCAGCGTGACCTGCAGGTGGGAGCGCAGGATGCGAAACTTATCCAGCAGTCTGATCCACGGGCGAAACTCGTTCTCCTGCCGGATGTGAATCATGTTCTCAAGTCCGTCCTGTCGCAGAGTCCGATAGAAAATGCGGCAACGTACTCGAATCCTGACCTGCCGCTTGCACCTGGTGTCGTCGGGGCCATTGCGGAATTTCTCGCTAGCAATTCCGTCGCGGCCAAGAACTGACAGTGCGAGACCGCGGCCGCGTGTTGCCGCGATCAGCCGATATTGATGGAAGAGCAGAAGTACGATGGCTGAGCGCGGGCGCGTGCTGCCGGCCAATTGCTGAAGGCTGCCAAGGGTCGGTTCCGGGCATCCAAATTCCGCCGCAATCGTTGGCTCGACACCCGGGAAGAGATCCACAGGCCCTGCAACGTACGGCTGGGCTGACATCGATCCCCACGCGGGATGGTCGAGTGCAGAGCCATCATGAAACAAGGCCCGATCTCGCCGTTCGGACGGTTTGCGGCGTGGTGCCCGTCCACCCCTGAAATGCCCGCACGAAGGAGTTGGGATCTTCGAACCCGAGCAGGAATGAAATCTCTGCACCTGTCATCGCCGAGTGTTCCAGGTAGTGCTGTGCCAGCGACTTGCGCACCTGGTCCAGGGTTTTCTGGAAGCTGCCGCCCTCGTCACGAAGCCGCCGCTGCAAGGTGCGCGTGCTGA
Source organism: Burkholderiales bacterium (assembly GCA_038218895.1). Taxonomy (GTDB): domain Bacteria; phylum Pseudomonadota; class Gammaproteobacteria; order Burkholderiales; family Burkholderiaceae_C; genus Pseudaquabacterium. The sequence goes on along the minus strand of JBBRJU010000147.1, from coordinate 667 downwards.
CGCCCAGTTTTCGGCAGACGGCGTCCATGGCCAGGTCGCCAGCGGGCAGCGCTTCGAGCAGGGCGCTGTGCACGCGCTCGGTCATCGTCGCTTGCCGGTCCAGGTCATGCAGCCGCTTGCGCAGGGCCGGCTCGAAGAACGACCACATGCCATAGTTCGCGGTCAGGAAAGGACGCCGGGCGTCCTCGGCGCTGAAACTCACGCTGGGCACCGGGCCTTTGCGCAGTCGGCAGCCAAAGTAGTCTTCATAAGGCGCCGCGGGGCCCAAGGGCACAGGGCAGGTCAGGGCGATGGGTTGCACCCGGCTGCGTGTGGCCAGGCGCGCCAGTTGCACGAAGAACACCAACTCGAAGGCCACCAGCACGGGCGGTGGCGCCAGGGTGTTGTCCAGCCAGGCCAGCGCGAGTGTCGTGCGCTTCGGGGTGGTGTCAACCTGCAGCACCATCGGCGCCACCAGCCGTTTGTAGCGGCCAATGCGCGTCAGCGCAGCGTTCAGGTCGGCGCTGCACAGCGCGGCAAACAGCGTCGGGTCAAACCAGTCGGCAGACATGGCCTGCGCAATGCGAAGGGGCAGCGGCAAACCGTTGTCGGGGTGGGCCGCTTCGGCTTCGAGGGCCGTCCACAGCCTGAAATATTGCGGCGTATCCAGGCTGGCGTTGTCGCGTGC
>JBBRJU010000146.1:0-6183 GCA_038218895.1 Burkholderiales bacterium | reverse complement strand
CGGGCCGCCCGCGGCCCGCGGGGGCGCGGGGGGCCCCGGTGCGGGCGGGCTACCCCCCACACAGCGGGGCGTGGGGGGCGTTGCGCGGCGGGGGGCGCACCCCGGGTGGGGCCCCCCGCCGCCTGGACGTGTCCATTCTGGAAGCCAACCTGGTGATGGCCGAGATGCACATGCATTTCTTCGAGCGTGACGGCCTGCCGATGCGCCGCTGGGGCATCAACCGGTTTGCGCCCAACAGCCCGGTCGGCATCTACCCCTGCCGCAGCGGCTGGGTCGGCATCACCGTGGCCACGCCAGACCAGTGGCGCGGCCTGTGCCGCGCACTGAACCTGCAGGCGCAGGCACAAGACGAAGGCCTGGCCACCCGCGAGCTGCGCTTTGTCCGGATCGACGAGGTCGAGGCGGTGCTGTGCCAGGCGCTGGCGCGCCACAGTGCCGACGAATGGGCCGCCATTGGCCGCCAGCACCGCGTGCCGATCGTGGTGGTGCCCGATGCCGACGGCCTGCTGGCGCACACCATCTTCCAGGCCCGGCAATCCCTGGCCACGCTGCAGCACCGCGGCCAGGCGCTGCAGGTGCCACGCACGCCGTTCGGCCTGACGGCCACGCCGCTGCGCACGCAGTGGGGCAGCGCAGCGACCACGCCGGCATCCACCACCACGCCGACTGGCGCCACCGACGCCACCGACGCCACCGAAGGCACCGACGCCAACGAGAGCACCAACGCCGTTGATGGCGCCGAGGTCTCGACACCACCAGCACCAGCAACAGCAACAGCAATAGCAAAAGCGCCAGCCACGGCCACAACCACCCCCGGCGGCGCCCCCGCCGCCCCACCGCTGCAGGGCATCACCGTGGTGGATTTATCGATGGGCTGGGCCGGCCCGCTGGCCGCGCGGTTGCTGGCCGACCTGGGCGCCGAGGTGCTGAAGATCGAGGCCGGCCGCTACCCGGACTGGTGGCGCGGCATGAACTGGACGCCCGAATTCATCGATGCCAAAGACTACGAACGCGCGGCAGTTTTTTGCGGCATGAACCGCGGCAAACACGGCGTCAGCATCGACCTGACCACGCCTGCCGGGCGTGACCTGGCGTTGCGGCTGGTGGCCCGCGCCGACGCGGTGGTCGAGAACCAGGCCGCCGGCGTGATGGCCAAGTTCGGGCTCGACTATCCCGCGCTGGCGCAGGCCCGGCCTGGCCTGGTGATGTGCTCGATGTCGGCCTTCGGCACCGACAATGCCTGGTCAGACACCCGCGCCTACGGCTCCACGCTGGAGCAGGGTTCGGGCCTGCCGAGTTTCACCGGCCTGGCCGGCACCGCGCCCACGATGACCCACCTGGCCCATGGCGACGCGGTGGGTGGGCTGTACGGCTGCGCCGCACTGCTGACGGGCCTGGTGCACCGCCAGCGCGGCGGCACCGGCCAGTACGTCAACCTCAGCATGGTCGAGGCGATGCTGCAGCTCACCACCCCCGGCCTGCTGGCCCACCAGGTGCAGCCCGGCGCGCCACTGCGCCGCGGCAACCGGCGCGATGGCCTGGCCCCGCACGGTTTTTACCCGGCCGCCGGCAGTGACCAATGGCTGGCGGTGGCCGTCGACAGCGCCGCCGCCTTTGCCGCCCTGGGCCAGGTGGTCGGCCGGCCCGACTGGGCGGCCGACCCGGCGCTGGCCACGCTGGCCGGCCGGCAGGCGCAGCACGATGCGATCGACGCCACCATCACGGCCTGGAGCCGCACGCAGGGCGCCGAAGCCGCCGCCGCGCAGCTGCAAGCTGCCGGCGTGCCAGCCGCCGCACTGCTGCATGCCGAACACCTGGGCCAGCAGCCGCATCTGGCTGCGGTGGATTTCTACATCGACCTGGTGCGCGCCGTGTCCGGCCCGCAGCGCCAGTGTGGCCTGGCCATCCAGCAGAACGGCCAACGCCTGGGCGCGCGCAGCCCTGCGCCCTTGCTGGGTGAGCACAGCTGGCCGGTGCTGCAGCGCCATGCCGGCCTGCGCCTGGCGCAGTTTGATGCGCTGGTGGCTGACGGCGTGATCAGCCTGTCGCCGAAGCCGGAACGCAACCTGTTGGTCACTGCAGAACGGGCTTGAAGTTTGGGCATTGCGCTGGCGCTGGCGCTGGCGCTGGCGTTGGCGTTGGCGTTGGCGTTGGCGTTGGCGGTTGGTGATTGGCGGTTGCTCAGTGTTTGCGCGATTTGCGCGTGCTTCGCCGGTGCGCTGCAGCGCGCCGGGTCTCGCCCCGGCGGGCGACCAACTTTCTGCTGCGCCAGAAAGTTGGACAAAGAGGCGCTTTTTTAACGTTCCGACACCAGCGCAACGCTTGGCGGCATCGAGGCGGGCGACTCGCCTGTTCGGCTTGCACATCGCCAGCCGGACGCAGCACGGCCATTCCACGGCCGTGCCCCCCCGGTCAGGGCTGTGATGTGACCACCCCGGCAAGGCACGGTCGGTGCATGCGGCGACCGTGCAAGAGGGCGGACATCGACGCAGTCGACGACCTGCATGCGCTGACCGAGCGTGACGACGGTCTGCGCAGCGGAACCACCGCCGAAGCGACTGCGGTCGCCAGGGGCAAGGTGTGTGAGCCGGACAGGCAAGGCGCGGCGCCTGGGCCTGAGCAAGCACGCGGTGCCGTACGACAAGTTCGAAACGCGTTTCTTTGGTGACTTTCTTGTCGCGACAAGAAAGTGACCCGCCAGCCGGGGCGGGACCCGGCGCGCTGCAGCGCACCGGCGAAGCACCAGCAAGACACGCCAACAACCCAGCCGACCAGACCACCGAAAGCGCTGCGTCAGACCGATGGCCAGCCCGTCAGCGCCTCACTCGGCGCTCTGGCGCCGCTTCTGCCAGGCCAGCAGTTCGCCGACGAAGCCACGGCGGAAGCCGATCACGCACAGCACGAAGATGGCGCCGATGATCACCGTCACCCACGAGCCCACCCGGTCGGCCAGGTAGTTCTGCAGGCCGATGATGGTGAAGGCGCCGATCACCGGGCCGGCAAAGGTGCCCATGCCACCCAGCAGCGTCATCAGCACCACCTCGCCCGACAGCGACCAGTGTGCGTCGCTGAGCGTGGCAAAACCCAGCACCAGGGTCTTGAGCGAGCCCGCCAGGCCGGCGATGGTGGTCGACAGCACAAAGGCCAGCAGCTTGTACTTGTCGACGTCGTAGCCCAGCGAGATGGCGCGCGGCTCGTTCTCGCGGATGGCCTTGAGCACCTGGCCATAGGGTGAATGCACCACCCGGATGACGCCCAGGAACACCGCCACGAACACCGCCAGCACCACGTAGTACATGGTCACGTCGCTGGCCAGCGGGATCAGGCCGAACAGCGTGCCGCGCGGCACGCCCTGCAGGCCGTCTTCACCGCCGGTGAACGGCGCCTGCAGCCAGACGAAGAACACCATCTGCGCCATGGCCAGCGTGATCATCGCGAAGTAGATGCCCTGGCGGCGGATGGCGATCAACCCCACCACCAGGCCGATCAGCCCGGCACCCAGCGTGCCCGCCAGCACGCCCAGCTCCGGCGAAAAGCCGGCCTGCTTGACCAGCCAGCCGGTGAAGTAGGCCGCAGCGCCCAGGTAGGCCGCATGGCCGAACGACAGCAGGCCGGTGAAACCCAGCAACAGGTTGAAGGCCACCGCGAAGATGGCAAAGCACAGCGCCTTCATCATGAAGATGGGGTAGAGCCCGATGAAGGGCGCGGCCAGCAGCACGGCCAGCACAGCCAACCAGGCCCAGCGGGCTTGGTTGTGGCTGCGTTTGTTGGAAGAAGCGTCTGTCATTGCGTAGGTTCTGCCTGTCAGCGCGCAAGCGCCAGGGGCCGCGGCGTCCGGACCAGACGGACGCCGCGGACGGGCTCTGCACGGCGGCTGGGGTCGCCCCCCTGGGGGGCAGCGCCGCAGGCGCGACGGGGGAAGTTCATGTCTCTTTGCCAAACAGGCCGGCCGGGCGGATCACCAGCACGATGGCCATGATCACGAAGACCACGATGCTGGACGCCTCGGGGTAGAACACCTTGGTCAGGCCTTCCACCAGGCCCAGCATCAGCCCGGTGAGGATCGAGCCCATGATCGAGCCCATGCCGCCGATCACCACCACCGCGAACACCACGATGATCAGGTTGCTGCCCATCAGCGGCGTGAGCTGGATCACCGGCGCGGCCAGCACGCCAGCCAGCGCGGCCAGGCCGGCGCCTGCACCATAGGTCAGCATCACCATCAGCGGCACGTTGATGCCGAAAGCCTGCACCAGCTTGGGGTTCTCGGTGCCGGCGCGCAGGTACGAGCCCAGCCGGGTGCGCTCGATCACGAACCAGGTGGCAAAGCAGATGGCCAGCGACGCGAAGATGACGAAGCCGCGGTAATTGGGCAGCACCATGAAGCCCAGGTTGGTGGCGCCCTGCAGCAGATCAGGCACCGGGTACTGCTGGCCCGACACGCCGAACTGGTCGCGGAAGATGCCCTCGGCGATCAGCGCCAGGCCGAAGGTGAGCAACAGGCCGTAGATCGGGTCGATGTTGTAGAGCCGCTTGAGCAGCGTGCGCTCGATGGCCATGCCCAGCACGCCCACCACCAGCGGCGCGATCACCAGCGCGCCCCAGAAGCCGATGCCCAGCTTCTCGGTGAGCCCGAAGGCGACGTAGGCGCCGATCATGTTCAGCGCGCCATGGGCGAAGTTGACGATGCCCAGCAGGCCGAAGATCACCGCCAGGCCCAGGCTGAGCATGGCGTAAAACGAGCCGTTGACCAGGCCCAGCAGCAGCTGGCCCAGGAAGGCCTGCAGGGGAATGCCGAAAATTTCCATGGTGAACTACGCCCCCCCCCGAAGCGGCTTCGCCGCCCCGCCCCAGGGGGGCGCCGCCAGCGGCCCGGCAGCGCCGGTTCCGCGGCGCACGCTCGAAAACAGCCGCGCGCTCATCACTTCACTTCCAGAGCGCGCACTTGCTCTCGGCCTTGGTCGTCCAGGCTTCTTCACCCTTGATGACCTGGGCCACGTTGTAGTAGTCCCAGGGCTCGGTGCTCTTGTCGGGGCTCTTGACCTGCATCAGGTACATGTCGTGCACCATGCGGCCGTCTTCGCGGATGTAGCCGCCCTTGGCGAACACGTCGTTGATCTTGGTCTTGCGCATGTGGGCCAGCACCTTGTCGGCGTCGTCGGTGCCGGTGGCCTTGACGGCCAGCAGGTAGTTCAACGCCACCGAGTAGTCGGCCGCCTGGATCGAGCTGGGCATGCGCTTCATCTTCTCGAAGAACTTGCGGCTCCACGCCCGGGTCTCGGGGTCGCGGTTCCAGTACCAGCTGTCGGTCAGGTACATGCCCTGGGTGGTCTTCAGGCCCAGCGCATGGATGTCGTTGATGAACATCAGCAGGCCGGCCAGCTTCATCGTCTTGGTGATGCCGAATTCATTGGCCGCCTTGATGGCGTTGACCGTGTCGCCGCCGGCATTCGCCAGGCCCAGGATCTGCGCCTTGCTGCCCTGCGCCTGCAGCAAGAAGGACGAAAAATCACTGGTCGACAGCGGGTGGCGCACCGATCCCACCACCGTGCCGCCATTGGCCTTGATGACCGCCGTGGTGTCGTTTTGCAGTGCCGTGCCAAAGGCGTAATCGGCCGTCAGGAAGTACCAGCTCTTGCCGCCACCCTTGACCACCGCACCGCCGGTGCCCTTGGCCAGGGCCACGGTGTCGTAGGCCCAGTGCACGGTGTAGGGGCTGCACTGCTCGTTGGTCAGCGCCGATGTGGCCGGGCCCACGGCGAGGAACACCTTCTTCTTCTCGCGGGCGATGGCCGACATGGCCAGGCCGGTGCTCGACGTGGTGCCGCCCACCAGCATGTCCACGCCCTGGGTGTCGAACCATTCACGCGCCTTGGCGGCGGCCACGTCGGCCTTGTTCTGGTGGTCGGCGTAGAGCACTTCAATCTTCTTGCCATTGATGGCGCCGCCCAGCTCGGCCACGGCCATCTTCATGGCTTCCACGCCGCCCATGCCGTCAATGTCTGAATACAGGCCCGACATGTCGGTGATGATGCCGATCTTGATGGTGTCGCCAGAGATCTGGGCGTGGGGGGGGGTGGTACCGAACAACGTGGCCGTGGCCAGCGCGCAGGCGGCTGTGAGCTTGTTGAGTTTCATGCGTTTCTCCTGGTGGGGCGGGGTGAAAAAAACGGGCGGGCGGGG
>JBBRJU010000145.1:0-6209 GCA_038218895.1 Burkholderiales bacterium | reverse complement strand
CATGCCCTGCAGGATGCGCCGCATGATGTTGATGGCAGCGTCATGGCCGTCGAACAGGCTGGCTGCGGTGACGAAGCGCACCTTGTGGGTGGGCCGGTAGTTGGCCAGCGCCTGGAATTCTGCGGACAGATCGGTCATCGGGTGTCTCCTGGTGAACATGGTGCGCGCGGCAAGGGCGGCAGCACGCGCGCGGGCACGGCGCCGGCAAACGCTGAGTCTAGGGCGGCGCAGCCCGCTGCGCGATGGCGCAAACGCGCGGCGGCCTGCGCGTTTTTGCCAGAATGCGCCGATGACTGCCAATCCCCGGATGGCCGAACGCACGGTATCCATCGCCTTTGTGCGCAGCGCCTTGCAGGCACTGGACGCAGCCGGCTGTGCCGCCGTGCTGGCCGAGGCGGGCATCGCTGCGCCACTGCTGGCGCAAGACGACGCCCGCGTGCCGGCGCAGGCTTTTGCGCAGCTGTGGATGGCGGTGGCCCGGGCGCTGGACGACGAGTTCTTCGGCCTCGACGCCAGGCGCATGAAGGTGGGCACATTTGCCATGCTCTGCCATGCCCTGGCCGGCCAGCCCACGGTGGGCACGGCACTGCGGCAGGCGCTGCGCGGCTTCGGCCTGTGCTTCGACGACATCGGTGCCAGCCTGCGCCTGGCCGGTGGCCAGGCCACGCTGCAGATCGACAACCGCATCCATGCCCGGCCGCATGCGCCCGATGCCCGTCGCTTTGCCGACGAGACCCTGCTGGTGATGCTGCACGGCCTGCTGTGCTGGCTGGCCGGCCGCCGCGTGCCGCTGCTGCGGGTCGACTGGGCGCATGCGGCGCCGGCCCATGCCGATGAATACCGGCGCATGTTCGGCCCGCTGCAGCGCTTTGCTGCACCGGCGACGGCCGCAGTCTTCGACGCCCGGGTGTTGAGCGCGGCCACCACCGTCACGCCGGCCAGCCTGAAGGCGTTTCTGCGCGACGCGCCGCAGTCGGTGTTCCTCAAGCAGGGGGTGTCGACCCAGCTGGGCGACCGTGCCCGCCGGCTGTGCCGCAGCGCGCTGGACCGCGGCGAGCCGGCGCCCACGCTGGCGGCACTGTCGCGGGTGCTGGGCATGCCGGGTGCCACGCTGCGCCGCCGGCTGGATGCCGAAGGCGCCGCCTGGGGCCCGCTGAAGGACGAAGTGCGGCGTGCGCTGGCGCTGCAGCTGCTGGCGGGCGGCCCGATGAGCGTGGCCGACATCGCCACCCGCCTCGGCTTCGAGGACGCCAGCACCTTCTACCGCGCCTTCCGCAAATGGACCGGCAGCGCGCCCGGCGCCTGGCGCAGGACACAGCAGGCGGCGCAGCAGGCGGCACAGCAGCCGGCCCCGGCGGCTGGATAGACTGGGGCCACATGAACAAAGCCTTCACCAAGGAGCCCGAGGGCGATGCCGACGACGACGACGGCGGTCCGGCCCTGCCACCGCTGCCGCCCGGCGGCAAGAACTACATCACCCCGGCGGGCTACCAGCGCCTGCATGCCGAGCTGATGGGGCTGATCGACGACGAGCGGCCGAAGATGGTGGAGACGGTGTCCTGGGCCGCCAAGAACGGCGACCGCAGCGAGAACGGTGATTACCTGTACGGCAAGAAGCGCCTGCGCGAGATCGACCGGCGCATCCGCTTCTTGACCCGCCGGCTCGACATCGCCGAGGTGGCCGACCCATGCCTGCACCATGGCAATCAGCAGATCTTCTTCGGCGCCACCGTCACCTATTCCAACAGCCGAGGCGAGGAGCGCAGCATCACCATCAAAGGCATCGACGAAGCCGACAACCTGGCCGGAGAGGTGAGCTGGATCGCCCCGATCGCGCGCGCGCTCCTGAAGGCGCGCGTGGGCGACGAAGTGAAGCTGCAGACGCCTGGCGGGGTGGAACTGTTGGAGGTGATCGCGGTGCGCTACCCCGAGCCCGGACGTTGAACCGTCCCTGCGGACGGTTCAATGCCTGGCGAGGGCCCGAGCGCATGCTTGCGATCGGGCGGCACCCGGCGCCTGATCAGGGCCGGATCAGGGCTTGATGCGGCTGGCGCGCAGCACCGGCGGGCTGCGTTTGACGGTGCGCAGCACATCGGCCAGGTGCTGGCGGTCGCGCACGGCCAGCAGCAGCGTCAGCTCGGTGGCGTCATCGTGCTGGTCGGTGTCCATCTCGATGTGGCTGATGTCGGCCTCGGCCGCGCTGATCGCCTGGGCGATCTGTGCCAGCGCGCCCTTGCCGTTCTTCACCAGCAGCTTCACGCTGGTCTCGAAATGGCGGCTGGGCTGCTCGGCCCATTCCACCGCGATCCAGCGCTCGGGGTCGCGTTCTGCCAGGCGCTTGCCGGTGCTGCAGTCGGCGGTGTGCACCAGCAGGCCTTCGCCACGGCCCAGGTAGGCGCGGATCTCGTCGCCCGGGATCGGCCGGCAGCAGGTGGCCAGCACCACCGACGCACCCTCGGTGCCGTCGATCACCACGCCCGGCGGTGCGGCGGCGCTGTCATCGGGGCCGTCGACCGTGCTGCCGAAGCGGTTCAGCGTCAGCGTTACCGCGTCGGGGCGTGTCCCGCGTTCGGCCAGCAATTGCGCCAGGCGCTTGGCCACGATGGTGGCGATCTTGCGGCCCAGGCCGATGTCGACCAGCAGATCGGCCCGGCTGCGGTTGCCGCTCCAGCGGATCAGCTGCTGCCACAGCGCCTGCGCCGGCGCGTCGTCCAGCTCGGCCGACGGCACAGCCAAGCCCTCGGCCCGCAAGGCCTGCGCCAGCAGTTTGGCGCCCAGCTCGCTGGATTCCTCATGCTCCATGGTCTTGAGGAAGTGGCGGATCTTGCTGCGCGCACGGCCGGTGCGCACGTGGTTCAACCAGCCCGGGTTGGGCCGCGCACCGGGTGCGGTGACGATCTCGACCACGTCGCCGCTCTTGAGTTCGGTGCGCAAGGCCACCGGCTCGCCATTGAGCTTGGCCGCCACGCAATGGTCGCCCACGTCGGAGTGGATGGCATAGGCAAAGTCGACCGGCGTGGCGCCACGTGGCAGCGCCAAAATCTTGCTCATCGGCGTGAACACATACACCGCCTCGGGCACCAGATCGATCTTCACATGCTCGAGGAATTCGGCCGCGTCGCGGGTCTCATCCTGGATGTCGAGCAGGCTCTTGAGCCACATCGCGCCCAGGCGCTGGGCCTCGCCTGCACCGCTGCCGGCCTTGCCGCTGCCCTTGGCGTCGTGCTTGTAGATCCAGTGGGCAGCAATGCCGCTCTCTGCCACCGCATGCATCGGTTCGGTGCGGATCTGGAATTCCACCGCCGTGCCCAGCGGGCTGACCAGGGTGGTGTGCAGGCTCTGGTAGCCGTTGGCCTTGGGGATCGCGATGTAATCCTTGAAGCGCCCCGGCACCGGCTTGTACAGCTGGTGCAGCGTGCCCAGCGCCAGGTAGCAGTCCATCAGCGCGGGCACCACGATGCGGAAGCCGAAGATGTCATTGACCTGGGCAAAGCCGGCGTGCTTCTCGCGCATCTTGCGGTAGATGCTGTAGACCGTCTTCTCGCGCCCCGACACCTGAACCTTGATCTTGCTGGCGGCAAAACCCTTTTCCACCTCGGTGCGCACCCGGTCGACGATGTCGCGGCGGTAGCCGCGGGCCCGTTGCACCGCCTTGGCCAGCGCCGCATGGCGCCAGGGGTAGAGGTGCTCGAAGCTCAGCTCCTGCAACTCGCGGTAGATCATGTTCAGGCCCAGCCGGTGGGCGATGGGCGCGTAGATGTCCAGCGTCTCGCGGGCAATGCGGCCGCGCTTGTTGGCGGGCATCGCATTCATGGTGCGCATGTTGTGCAGCCGGTCGGCCAGCTTCACCAGGATCACGCGCACATCGCGTGCCATCGCCAGCAGCATCTTGCGGAAGCTCTCGGCCTGGCCTTCTTCACGGGTGCTGAACTGCAGCTTGTCGAGCTTGGTCAGGCCGTCCACCAGCTCGGCCGTGGGCGCGCCGAACTTCTCGATCAGCTCGACCTTGGTGATGCCGCAATCTTCCATCGCGTCATGCATCAATGCCGCCATCAGGGCCTGGGCATCGAGCCGCCAGTCGGCCACCAGCCCGGCCACCGCCAGCGGGTGGGTGATGTAAGGCTCGCCACTGGCGCGGAATTGGCCCAGGTGCGCACCGTCGGCGAACTTGTAGGCTTCCCGGATCAGCTTGACCTCGGCCTTGCTCAGATAGCCCAGCTTGTCCTGCAGTGCGGCAAACGTGGCAACTTCGTCCTTGTCGGCGGGCACCGGCGTGGTGCTGCGGTGCCTGGCTTGCAGCACAGCCGGCAACAGCAATTCAGCGGCGAAGGATCGGAGGCCCATGGCCCGAATTTAGCCTGCTTTGGCAAACGCCATGCCCGATGGATCGCAGGCTGGCAGCCCGGAAACGACAAAGGCGCCCGAAGGCGCCTGGTGTGGTGCGTGAGGTGTGTGCGGCGACGAACTTACAGCGGCACGCGGCGCAGCATCTCGATGCCCACCTCGCCGGCCGCGATCTCGCGCAGCGCGGTCACGCCCGGCTTGTTCTTGCTCTCGATCTTGGGCGCGTGGCCCTGGCTCAGCATGCGGGCACGGTAGGTGGCGGCGAGCACCAGCTGGAACCGGTTCGGGATCTTGGTGAGGCAGTCTTCGACAGTGATGCGGGCCATGGGCTTGCCTTCGGAGTGGTGATTCAGATCAGGTCCAGCGCCGCAAACACCTGGGATTTGTTGCGTTGCTGCGCGGCATAGCGCAAGCGCTGGGAATGCACGACGGTCTTCAGGTCGAACAGCGCCGTCTCGAATAAACCGTTGATGATAACAAAATCGAAATGCCGGGCCTGGGCCACTTCCAGCCGGGCGTTTTCCATGCGCTTGGCGATCACCTTGGCGTCGTCCTCGCCGCGGCGGGTCAGCCGCTGCTGCAGTTCGGCCCAACTGGGCGGCAGGATGAAGATCAGGATCGCGTTCGCAAAGATCTGCTTGATCTGCAGCGCGCCCTGCCAGTCGATCTCCAGCACCACGTCCTCGCCACTGGCCAGGCGGTCTTCGATGGCCCGGCGCGAGGTGCCGTAAAGGTTGCCGTGCACCTCGGCCCATTCAAAGAAGTCACCCTGGGCGGCCATCTGGCGGAATTCATCGGTGCCAATGAAGCAGTATTCGCGGCCATGCTGCTCCTGGCCGCGCGGTGTGCGGGTGGTGTGCGAGACCGACACCGCCAAGTGGGAATCCAGCTCAAGCAGTGCCTTCACCAGGCTGGACTTGCCAGCGCCGCTGGGCGCCGCCACCACGAAGAGGTTGCCGGGGGTTTCCATCGCGGGATTTTCACCCAGTCGCGCGCGCAGCGGATGTTCGGCCTGCAATGCAGGCATCGGGTTGCGGCCGTGCGGTTGCAGGGTTTCATCCGCCCCTGAATGCGGGGGTGGTCTCAGCAAGTTTTGCGACGACAGTGAATCGCCTGAGGTGCATCATGCACGCGACGTCATCAGAGGGAGCGCATGTGAACCAACTGCCCCGTGTTACGACCCACGCTAGATTCGGATGATCGGATCACCCTATCTGAGGGCGAATGGGGCGCGGTGTCCCACACATGTTTCGGCTGAACGCGAGCCTGGAAGACGCTGGGCCGAAGGCGGCCGGTGCGCGGTCTTTTGCAGCGTGTGTTCGGGGCGTCGGGATGGCATGACGAACAACGCCGCCAGTGCTGAAGCTGGCGGCGTTTTGCTTTTACCCAGGACGCGTCTCAGAACGGCGGATCGCCCGGTTGCGAGTCGCCCTCGGAGTCGAACAGGTTGTCCCTTGACATGCTGTCGTAGTACCGGGTGATCTGGTGTCCGTAGCGCGCCTCGAAGAGGTCGTAGAGGTACTGGAGGAAGTGATGGATCTCAACGACGGCCTCATCGCTGAGCCGGGGAAGTGGGAGTTCTTCGGTTGAGGGCGAGTGGGTAGCGTTGTTCATTGCAGCTCCCCGATGGCCAGTTGCAAGATCTCGTCGGGCAGATGGTTCAGCGCCTTGGGTACGGCCAGTCGCATGGCCGTGCACAGGATGCGCCCGGCTTGGCGGGGCAAGCCCTTGGAGGCCTGGCGCAGGATCTCCATGCCCGAGGTGGAGACCAGCGTGTGCTGGCAGCCGGCGCTTTTGAGGGCGTGCTCGATCAGCGCGGCGAAGCGTTCGCGTTCGAGCACGGGTTTGAGCTGCACGCGCGCCTG